>NZ_JBFTHS010000038.1:0-46439 GCF_056394365.1 Lysinibacillus sp. 10T31 | reverse complement strand
ACAACAAGCGATTGAGGATTATATCCAGTTTTACAATAACGATAGATACCAAGAACGATTAAACGGCTTAAGCCCATTAGAATACAGGGCTAAAGCCGCTTAAAAGCTTTTTATTATTTCCACTGTCTACTTGACAGGGAGCAGTTCAGTCGTTACTTGGAGGGGATAAATAATTCTACGCTCTTTAATTTTCACTGAACTGGGCGATTCCAACGTAGCTGATATCTGAACATTTCCTTTTTCGTGTCCTTATTTAATAATAAAAACTCATCTCCTGCTTGAATCGCATAGTAGTTCTCTAATGTACGAACACCCGGATTTTTTTGCTCAGCATTAACAACACCTATATTTTCTTCCCAAATAATGCGATGGTTTTTCATGTCATATGATAATACGATACTGTCTGCACTTTCTCGCTTCGTTTGTCGATAAGATACAATGGCTGTTTGTTGTTGCAGATCAACATCTAATACAGCCGGCTCTAAATTCTTGTATACTTGTATGGCAGGTTCAGCTAATACATTGCTACTAAATTCTCGAACTTCATCATAATCCTCCAACGCTTGATTGTGCGAGGCAAAATAGCCTGGAATAACAGATTCTATGAAAAATTTTGCAGAAAGGTATTTTTCCGCTTTGTTATCTTCAATTAATTTTTTGCCATCAAAGCGATAAAATTTCCCATCGACACCCTCAAAATAAAGATTATTGTCCAACGAAACTATATTGTGAGAACCTATATCTAAAACATCTATTAACTGTTTATGCTTTTCCGTAAATTCTTTTTCAGAGAGCTTTTCTTTTCCCGTTTGCATATCTAATAATGAAAGTTTCCCGTACTCACCGTCACGATGATGAACAAGAAGTCCCCCCATAAAATTGCCAATCAGTGTCTCTTTACTTGAAGAATATTTGGACCACTGTTTTTCACCTGTTTGCAAATTAATTGCTACAATTTGATGATGTGAAATAATTTGCGTAATCCCATTACTTGTACCGTTATTTTCAGATCCTTCAACCATTTGGACAGCAATTTTCTGTGCATCATCTGTATATATAGGTGATTCGGAATTGATTGGGAAGCTTCGACCAGCTAAACCAAAAACAATCATCAAAAGATTACCTAAAAAAGCGTACAGGATAAAAGTTATAACAAGAGCAAAATTTAGTCGGCGTTTGAACAAAGCATATAATAATAATAAAAGCCCCACGCCAATGACAATGCCTAAAATGATATCGTGGATAAACCAGCCATTAAAACGCCATGAATCTATATACCGTTGAAAAAATTGTCCAATTCTCCTCCTCCTCATCTAAAAAATCCGTAACATCCGCCGGAGGCTTTATCTTCATTCAGTTGATGTTTGGACACCCTGAAAAGAAACCACATCCTCATTCATCTCACCACTTTAAGAGGTAGGAGTCTTCTACTGAATGAAGATATATTGGCTGTCACGTTTAGCTAAAATCAGAATAAAGGACATAGCGACCACACTCTAAGCATTGAAATAAATACCCTTGATGATGCCCATCATTCACTAGTGATTTTGACAACTCCTCAGTAGAAAACCTAGTATAATTTTCAAATTGTTCTGTAATGCCCAACTCCACTAACTCACTCCAGCCAACATAGCCAATAAATGCACAATAATCTGAGCAATGAGCCACCCAATCATTCCCTTGCCAACTTACATAACCAGGCGTTCTACACATTACTTCCTCAGTAAAATCTGAATTGACAACATTCTCATTATTGATTAGATATTGCTGAAAAGAGCCATCGTATTTTTTAGCAGCTGCACCACTATGTATACATGTAGGACAGAGATAATCAACCTCTTCAATAGCATAAATACTTCCAGTATAATAAACATCTACTTCCTGTTCGCAGCAATCACAAGTTACATCTTCTTCCGCTTCAAAGATTTTAGATTTTAATGGGTCTGGCAAATACTTAAATTTAGGTATTATTGTTTTAATTATTTTCGCCTCTCGAATTTTACAAGGATACAAAGGCTTCACACAATTCGGATTATCTATGTAATATTTTATTGATCCAAATTTTTTCTGATCTTTCTTGTTTCCTAAATCCATAACCAAGGTGAAAATCTTATAGGCATCCGAATACATTCTAAGCATACAATAGATGTCTACGAGTATCCTAAAATTACCTTCTGTTTGCTCTTGACGTTTCACTTTTTCCTTAAACTCATGCATTTGATTAATACTGAGTGGATCAGAAGGATTGAACTTTCTTCTTTGTTCATGCCATTCTTTTAAAATAGTCATATATTACCTCCTTCTATAAATTTAATTTTGGTTACATTATAAAAGAATAATCTTTTATGACTTTACAAATCTCCACGTTATATTGCTTATACCATTTTTCTTTTCCGAATTGCTGTGCTACCAGATGTTTTGAATTTTCTTTCCATGCCTGAATGGCCTCTAGTGACTCCCAATAGGATACCGTAATTCCCTTCCCTTCAGCATTTCTAGCACTTTCAACACGAAGAAAACCAGGTTGCTTTTGTGCTAGTTCGTCCATCACTTCTGCCATCTTGGCATAGCCTTCTCCATCCTCGTCTGTTTTTTGTGATGTAAAAATTACGGCATAGTATGTTTTCATAACTATTTACTCCCACCTTTTTATGTATTATTGTAAACGATAAATACTTATACGAAAATCGAAATATGGAATGCAGAAAGGATTGTGACAAATGGGTATTAATCCAAACATGGCTGAAATCGCTTCGCTTCTTGGAGAAACTTCAAGAGCTACGATGCTTGCTAGTATGATGGATGGTCGTTTTCATACTGCCAGTGAATTAGCTTATATGGCAGCCATTAAGCCCCAGACTGCTAGCTTTCATCTTGCAAAGTTAGTAGATGGTAAACTTGTTAAAGTAGAGAAACAAGGTCGTCATCGATATTTTCAATTAGCAGACGAAGAAATTGCTCATTTACTCGAATCCTTCTTAGCGATTTCTCCTCCCCCTGAAGTACGTTCTTTAAAACAATCTAGCCAAATGAAATTATTACAGGGTGCAAGAACTTGCTATGACCATTTAGCTGGTAAACTAGGTGTTCAATTAACAGATTCATTGGTTAACGCGGGTTATTTACAACTGGAGGAAAAACAGTTTCTTATAACCTCTGAAGGCACACAATTTTTCACCAATTTCGGTCTTGATTTAG
Organism: Lysinibacillus sp. 10T31; assembly: GCF_056394365.1. NCBI lineage: Bacteria > Bacillati > Bacillota > Bacilli > Caryophanales > Bacillaceae > Lysinibacillus > Lysinibacillus sp. 10T31. The sequence continues at coordinate 43,241 of NZ_JBFTHS010000038.1, read as the reverse complement.
CCGAATTAAAAAGAAAGCGTCGATCATTTTCCCCTGCATGTTTGGATTGGAGTGAACGACGTTATCATCTAGCTGGTGCTCTTGGTCAAGGGATCCTTGCACATTTATTAAGTTTGGGATGGGTGACTCGTGTCCCGTCTATTCGTGCCATTAAAGTGACTGAAAAAGGACGGGCTGGCTTTAAAGAAGTTTTTCAGCTAGATGTCTAAACTAGCACAGTGCTCTGCCTTCTTTTCGCGGACAGTCTATACTCGACTCTCCGCGGATATTTTTTTAGCGTTCGTTGTAAAATTACGGTTCACTAAGTAAATACCAGCAATAATAAACAGCCCTCCTACAACTAGCGATGGTTTTAGTGGTTCATTTAATAGTATCCAACCTGTTATCACGCCGAAAAAAGGAGCTAAAAACAAAAAGGCACTCGTTTTTCCAGGATCACTATTTTGTAAAAGATAGTACCAGCCAGCAAATTGAACAATTGACGAGAAAATGCTAAGCCATAATAAAATGAATACTGAATGAATATTCACAGTAAAAAATGGTTGTTCTAACACGAAACTTGCCAATAAAAGTAGTAAACCACCAAAAAGCATTTGATAGGCTGATAGCACCCACGTATCAAATAAAACTCCCCACTTTTTAGCTAGTAATGTTGCAATTGCCCAAAAAACAGCTGAAAGAATACCAAAAAGAATGCCGATTTTCCCATCAATTTGCATACCCATTGTAATGGTAACACCAATTAACCCCAAGAAAACACCACACCATTGATACAATCGGTAACGAGCTTTCGTAAATATTGTAGCAAATATGACTACAAGCAACGGATTCGTAAATGTTAGAATAGAGGATTCACTTGCCGTAATTGTCCGTAAGCTTAAAAAAATACAGCCCATTACACCAGCAGTTTGAAATGCTCCAATCGTTAAAATTTTCATCCAGCCTTCTTTTGAAGTCGGATGAGGTCTTTTTAACGCTAACACGACGACAGCCATCATTATTCCTGCCAGTATAAAGCGGAGTGCAGCCAATAACAGTGGAGATGCATAAGGCAATCCCAATTTAACAATGGCAAATGAAGATCCCATTAAAAATGTCGTTAAAACTAACAATGCTGTAAATTTATAAATATTCATTAATTGTCCCCCTATTTCTGTATTTAAGAACATTATAGATTGGAAAAACTTCAACTCTTATCGAAGTATGGAATACATATATTCGAGGAAGGAACTTTTTTCAGTTTCATTTCATTTTTTTATGCTTATACTTAGTTGAATATAGTAAATAGGAGGAAGCTGCCTTGAAAATATTACTAGCAGAAGACGATGCACGATTAAGAAGAAATATCGTTCATATTTTAAAGAAAGAATTTCACCATGTGACAGAAGCGGAGAATGGCCAGGAAGCGCTAGACTATACGCTTACAGAACAATACGATCTTGTTATTTTAGATTGGATGATGCCGTACCTTAGTGGAATTCAAGTGTGCCAACAGCTACGAAACACTGGATTCAATGGTAGTATTTTAATGCTAACAGCGAAGGACGACACAGAGGACATCATTAAAGGTCTTGATAGTGGTGCAGATGATTACATAGTAAAGCCATTTAAAATAGAGGAACTGTTAGCAAGGATTCGCGCATTACTACGAAGAAAAGATAAAGTGATAGAACAGGTCATCCAGATCGATCAATTACAGTTGAATGTAGATTCCCGAGTGTTTTTGTACAATAATGAAGTAATTGATCTTACTAAAAATGAATTTTTACTGTTAGAGTATTTATTTATCAATAAAGGTCGTGTACTAACTAGAGAACAAATTTGTATTTATATATGGGGCTACGATTACGATGTTTCGAATAATTCCTTAGATGCTTTAGTCAAACTTGTACGAAAAAAAATTGATGATAGTCAATCCAAATCACGTATTCAAAATGTCAGAGGTATTGGCTATAAACTGAGGGAAGACTAATGTTTCATAAAACGAAAAAAAAATTATCCTTTTTGTATGCAACGCTTTATTTTTTGTTATTTTCACTATTCGTTATTGTTCTATATTTTTCACTCGTAAAATTAATGGAAAATCAACAAATAAACGAATTAGAAGACTTTTATGTTAGGCAAGAGCACGATTTCTTTGAACATGTACATGCCAACACTAAAACTTTAAGCTATGATCCAAATCGCAGTTTTTTTTACTATATTTATACAAAGGATCATAAGTTTGTCCATGGTGACGAATCTTACAAGGGACTGAAAAATCAGATTGAAAAAGCGTTTGGGAATAGAAATCCAGATGAGGAGCTCATTCAGCATTATGAATGGCAAGAAGAGCATTTTCTACTTCTAAAAAAGCCAATTTTCAATGACGATACAGTAGCAGGTTATATAATCGTTGGTAAATCTGTGACGTCACAGCATCATTTTTTCCAAATGACAAAGTATTTACTAATAGTATTAACTTGTATTTCAACAGTCTTAATTGGTCTGCTAGCCTATTATATGGCTGGTAAAGCGATGGTACCTATTCAATGGTCATTCGATAAACAAAAAAAATTCGTATCCGATGCATCCCATGAATTACGAACACCATTAAGTATTTTTTATAGTTCACTGGAAATCTTAGAATTGGAAGAAGAAAAGCAATTAAGCCCTTTTGGAAAGGAATTAATTGCGGATTTAAAAGATGAGGCTGAAATAATGAAAGAGCTCATAGAGAAACTGCTGTTCTTAGCAAGACACGATCAGCAGCAGGTCTCCATTCAAAAAGAAAGCATACCATTATCAACTTTACTCCAAAAAGTGAGTACGAAATTCCAAAGGGTTATGCCTCCTGACATCCAATTTTCTACTGAAATCCAAGAAAACATCGAGCTGCTTGGTGATGCTTCAAAGATACAAGAGCTGCTCTATATTCTTTTAGACAATGCGATAAGATATACAAATAGTGGAGTAATAACGCTTGCGCTTTTAAAAAATAAAGAATCTGTAAAAATTACTGTTGCTGATAGTGGCGTTGGTATGACTGAGCAGGAATTGCCTTTAGTGTTTGAGCGATTCTACCGAAGTGATGCTGCTCGTCAACGAAATGGCACAGGTTTAGGTCTTTCTATAGCAAAAGCAATAGTGGAGCAACATGATGGGAAAATTTACGCGACAAGTAAAGTAGATCAAGGCACTACATTTCATATTGAATTCCCTATTTAAATATAAAGGAATCGGGGCTTTTAACGACAACCCCGATTCCTTTTAATTATTGTGTGACGGTGAAATATTTACTCTTTTCATGAACTGGCTTATTGTTCTCGCTACCAGCGCTAACATCGTAATTCCCCCAGAAACTATATAAAACATGATAATTAACGTATTTTCTGTATCCGTTCCTATTAACACTCCATGAACAAGTGATAATGCCCATGCTGGTAACACAAGAAAGTGTAGCTTTTTCCATAACGAGCGATTCATTGTTCGAATCCATAAATCCGATGTCATGATTACCATTAAAAATAAATAAAATGCTATTGTTCCAAGTGCCGATGGTAGAGACTGATATTTAGCTGAGAACGGAATTAAAATCCCAGTTATACTATAAGGCTCATAATGATCGATTAACAGCACTAACATATGCGCGATTACGGTAATTAATCCTAGCCATCCCGCATTTTGATGTATATGATAAATTAAATTTTTATGAGATCTGACAAATGATGATTTTCTCAACAAACCAAATATTATAGAAATTGTAAAGTAAAAATACGCTAAAAACCCTAATAATCGAATCCATTCCCACGTACTGATGATCATTTATTTCACCCCCGTCATTCTCCAATTTGCTACTCGCCCTTCTTTAACAATGAAACGGGCACTTTGTTGACAATTATTTTCGAACCATCGCTGCAATTCACCTTCATCCATAAGAAAGCACAGTTTGGCACCAACCTCTGCATCACATAGTGAGGACGTTACGACTGAAGCTTGTAAGACTTCTGTATTGGCGATTTCACCTGTTTGTCCGTTTAATAAATGATGTTTCTTCATGGATCCTTGCATCCAGCTTCGATAAACTCGATTGGATGTAGCGATAGCACCTGTTTTCATTTTAATAGAGCTAATTTCCTTGTCGATATCCCAGGCATCTGCAACGCCAATAGTCCAAGTTTTTTCCCCAGAAGACCACATTTTCATATCCCCTCCCCCGTCTATTAGTCCGAAATCGGGAGATACCTCTTCTTCAAGCCACTTCGCCAATTTTTCAATGGCATACCCTTTGGCAAATCCACCTAAATCAATTTCCTGCTGAGCTACCTTCATTACTTGTTCATCGCCTAGAAATTGAAATGGTTGATTAGCAATAAGAGGTTTGTTCTGAAATACCTTGCTTTTAGCTGCATCAAATGGGAAAGATTGATTGTAGCCATGCTGTTCTAATTGGCGTTTAAGATACGGTGAAAATAAACCGTTAGAAAGTTGATAATATTGATTTGCTTGCATTAAACAATCATACAGTAACGAATTAATGCGTAGCGTTTCTCCAATTTTCAAATCATTTAGTTGTGATAATTCATTATTCGCTTGAAATCTTGACCATTCTTTTGCTACGTATTGAAGCCATTTCTCCGCTTTTTCTTTCCATACAAAATGAACACCTTTTGGCATAGCAATAAAAAATTCTGTGTTCATTATTTGTAAAGTTAGTGTATCCACACGACCAACTCCATTAAGTTCTTTTCGTTTTGCGCTCACTTTTGACAGCAGGTTGACTTGTAATTTCAAAGTTTGTCCAATCCAGCTGTACTAGTTCTTTTTCTTTTTCCGTCATATTTTTCTGATCTACTTCCTGAATATTATTTGTGCGTGTAGTTTCGGCCTCTGTTGGGCTGTTAATTTGGGTTAATATCACTGCAGATAAAAGTATCCCTGACGCCCCTAATACCCATTTTGCCTTTTTCGGATCTTTCATAGTGCTTCCCCCTAATTTGTAATTGGCTGGCATACAAATGTTTGATTATTTTCTTGCCACTCTGCTATATAGCCTAAGCCATTCGTTATTGTACTAATAGGTACATATAATTCTTCATTCATGTAAAATACTTGTGCAGGAGATGGTGTTTTCACATTGTTATCATAAACAACGTTAGTTCCAGCCCGGTAAATTAATTCATTTGCTTCATTTTGGATATATAAAATTTTACTTTCTTTATAAAATGTTGCTTTCGCTCCTAAAACCTGTGCTACAGCTTTTCCAGGTACAAAAAATTCCCCGTCTTTTGGTACAATAAAAAAGCTTTGCTCCTTATTTGTACCCTCTACCTTTAACGTGACTTTTTGAGAGTTTGTAAAAGGTAGCACTTCTTTAACTGCAGCAACTGTTCGTGTCCATATATTCCAAGTACCTTTTGCACTTACAGTGTCTTGAAAGTAGTAAGTTTCACCTTCTTCTTCATCATCATAGTAATATTTCTCATCGTCATCATCATCGTCGTCTTTATAGTCCTTATATTCTTTATACTTTTCATGTTTTTTATCTTCATGTTCGTGATCATCTGCATATACGACTACGTCATTCGTTATAAAACCTGCCAATATGAGAACTACAACAAGACTAATTTTTTTCATTTTCATCTACACTACTCCTTTCCTTTGACTTCATTGTAGGTTTCAAAAATGATACAAGACTGAATTTTTCAAACAAATTTTTACATATAATAAAAAGCCATTTCTACTGACAGATTCCTCTGCTTAGAAATAGCTTAGTTCATAGATTTTTTATTCTTTTATATCCATTATCTTGGTAAAAACTTTTCTACAATTATAAAAATCGGAGTAACATTTGATATACTCTTTACATTCACTTTAAATTACTAAGAACCAATTTTGAAAGGAAAATATGTCTTAAATGAAGGTTAACATTAAAATTATTGAAAAACTTAAAGAAGAATCATGTACATTCAACATTCACAAAGTAACGTCTTTTATCCAAGATATCGTATCAACTCTTGAAAAAAGTTCCGACAACTATTTACTAGCGAAGTCTATATCAAAAAACGAACAAGAAAAAATTCCTTATTCCAATATATTTTATTTAGAATATCTTGAACGAAAAATATTCATTTATACAACGGATACTATTTTTGAAACAAAAAGCCCTTTATATAAATTGGAACATGATCTTCCCAATAACTTCATCAGAATCTCAAAAACGATCATGATCAATATTCATTTTTTAAATAAATTTTCGGTTAAACCTAACGGTAATCTTGAAGCAATTCTCTCGAATGATGAGAAAGTAATTGTGTCAAGAAAATATGTATCTTCGTTGAAAAAGACACTAACAAGATATTCCAAAAGTCCACTTATGTATTGATTTTCACCACATATGTTTAGACGTATTTCTTTATTCCCTCTTTGATGCCATTATGAATAACATCAAAGGAGGCAATAAAGAATGTATAACATTATTAAAGAAGTACTTTTAGGAACGCCGCTATGGGTGTGGGTATTATTATTTATTTTAATAAAACGAGGTATCGCTATTTCCCAGGAAAGGCCAATCAATTTATCTAAAATGTTTTTAGTTCCTTTCCTATTTATGATATGGGGATTTGAAAAAATGATCTCTCAATTTTCACACTTAGAATTTTGTTTGATTAGCTATTTCTTTTTCATATTTCCTGGAACTTTAATTGGTTATTTGTTGTACAAAAAATATCAAATGTTCTTCAAACAGGAATCACTAATCATCAGAAAGAAGTGCTATCTTCCATTAATCATTATTCTAATAAACTTTTTAGTGAAGTATCTCTTAAATGTAACTTTAGGTATTTCACCATTATTTTATAATGACCTTTCATTTAATATCATTTTTTCTGCCATAAACGGACTATCTATCGGACTTTTCTTCGGGGGAATTCTTTATACCTATTATGTACAAAAAGAATTAAACAAACCTATCTTATTTTGAGAGGAAGACATTTCGTTGCAATTAAAAAATAGACTATTTTCAGGTTTAGGCACTGGTGCATTTATTTATATGATAGTTTTACTATCGAGAAAAAATATCGTTTCTTCAGAAGCTGAGATTATTAGTGTGTTCATAATTTCAGCCTGCGCAGGTATTTTTACAATCATTTTTGACATTGAAAAAATGAACTATTTGTTTGCTTTAGTCATCCATTTTATCATGATGTTTCTAGTAGTCTTTTCTATATCTTTCTATAACAAGTGGACCGATCATTTTCTAAGCATAGATTTTCTTGGTGGGTTTTTATTACTCTACTTGTTTGCTTGGATCATAACACTTACTAAGACTAAAAAAGAGGCGAATGAACTCAATACCTTACTAAATCAAATACGAAATTTTTAAAGCATTGGGTCACATTTAGTCAAGTGACCCTTTAATACCCTATCAGCAAACGGATTTATACGTTATTATTTTTCAGCATATTTTTTATTAGGTCAATTAAGCTTCATTAAAACTTCCTTTAATGATTTTTTTCTTATTCGGAACTTTCACCCAATAAGTGAAGCATCGTAATAACAATTCAACGGGCCCCATTTTAAAATACTTTAACCATACTATACTAAAAGTAATTAAAATAGCGTGGATTATGAAGCACACTATTAATGAATTGATAGGTGTAACACCAATTAGGAAGCTAAATACAATTAGTAAGGCACTTTGTGCAAGATAATTTGTTAAAGACATTTGTCCATAAAATTTTAATGGAGATAATATCATTTTTGCCCTATCCCATTGTAAAATAATAAGGAAACTGCTCATCATCATAAAAGCAACTGTATAATCTTCTAGCATTTCAGTTCCTGAAAGAGGAATGTCAATTGACATCTTTATATAAAATAAAGATACGTAAGTACAAATATTAACTATTAAAAAAATCGAAATATACTTTAATTTCCCACGGATATTTTCAAAAAATTTAAATTGCCCCATCGTAAAACCTAGCATCATCAGTGCAAACCATTTACTTATGTTGGACAGTAATTCTAACCATGCTATTCTCTCACCATAAAACGGTTGACAAAAAGCTGTAACTATAGAAAAGGCTATTAGTGTAATAGTTACTATGAAGTTGTTCCATTTACTTCTTTTAAAAAATATTGCCATAAACAGGCCAAGTACTGCATACACCATTAATACATCGTTTATCCCTGGCGGTGCATATAATGTATGAATCAGTCCTAGTACAAATAAAAGACCGATTCTGCGGAAATACAAAAGGTATCTATTGTTTATTTTTTGTTTGGATCGATTCATAAAAAGATAACACCCAAATCCAAATAAGAAGAATAAAATAGGGTAAAATTTCCTGTTGAATATAGAATAAAATACATAGTGTAATTCATTATAATTGGACAAATAACTCATAACCTGAAAGCTATTCACAAGAAGTACCCCCAACAAGGCAAACCCTCGTAAGTAATCCATAGTGTCTATTCTTGCATACGTATTTAGTTTATTCATTCAGCATCTCCTAATAGAAAATTATATTTTTTAGCATTAATACATAAAAAAGCTACTATTTTTTTCATTTTGCCAGCTCCTTATTTTTAATACTTTAAACATAAACGTTATCTCTTGATAAATGAATGACTGTTCTCTTACAATATGACATTTAATCTTACTAAATTGTAAAATTACTGTAGAAGGTCTTTTATGTTTTGATTTGATCAGGAAAAACTGAGGCATGTATTTAAGATTTTGCTTTCCCAAATATCAAAAAAGTCATCCTTTCTAATCAAGTTAAATTAGAAAAGATGACTTTTTTTATGAATCTTTCGTTTTAGATAAACTTTAATGTTTCAAGCAAATAGTCATCGCTAGTAGACATCCCGCTATTTTTCACCCTAAAATAAGTACAGTTTTAAAAGAACTTTCATTCTTCTTGAATCAACATCTTCTTACATTCTAAAATTTTATGAAGGTAATTGTAAATTTTGTATAGGTATTTTTCTCACTTTCAACTTTAATTAAGGCTTGATGCGCTTCAACAATCGCTTTAGTTAACGCCAAGCCAATTCCTGTTGAATCATGTTTTTTAGAACTACTTGCTTTGTAGAATCGATTAAAGATATGCGGCAATTCCTCAACTGCTATCCCCTCTCCGAAATCTTGAATCACAAGCTCCGTATAAATGGGGTTATCTTTGAGTTGAAGTGTAATTTTTTCACCCTGTTTGGAATGCTCAATCGCATTCTTTAGCAAGTTCATCAAAGCTTCTTGCATCCATAATTTATCGTGAACAACTACTATTTCCTCCGGCTCGTCCCAGTCAATTGACAAATCCTTTTCATTGATCATAGTTTCCAAACGATTCAAAACTTCATTAATGGTCTCCACAAAGTTTAAAGGTTCTTTATCAAATGAAATAGCTCTAGCATCAATTTTCGCTACTTTTAACAAGTTTTGAATCAAGACATTCATTCTGCTAATTTGAACTTCATTATTTTGCAATAATTGAACTTGCTGCTGACGGGGTAAGTCTTCATTCAATAACAATTCATTGTAGATGGATATAGTCGAAAGTGGTGTTTTTAATTGATGGGATATGTCTTGTAATATTTGACCTAAAAACTTCTTCTCTTCAAGCAAATCACTCATGCTTTTTCTAATAATATCTTTCATGGAACGCAAAGAAACTACTAGTTTGGCAATATCGCCTTCTTTATTTTCATTTATTGTAGCCGAGTAATCCCCTTCGATTATTTTTTTGGCAGTCGAAGTAAGTTGTTTGATTTTATTGAAGAAAATAGTGTATTGTATGTAATTTGCCAAAAACAATAGACAACCGAAAATAATCAACCCTAAAAAAATTGATTGATTATGGCTAAAAATATGGTTATTTAAAAGCGGAAAAAGCTCTGTCTCCAAATCCTCATATACTCCATATTGTCTAAAGATTTCTCTTCCTTTTTCCTGATACTCATTGGAATCAGATGAATTGCTTGTTAAGACTTTCATAATTTCTGCTTCATTCTCAGGATTTTGTTCAACCAATCTAGCGGTAATTTCTCCCCAGGTTGTAATAGAATCACTTTTTAAATGATCGTAAAATAGTTGATGTGTCATATACTGATAGATTATAAATAGAAAAAATAAAGCGAACATTACGATCATATAGCCTTTTATCTCAGTATTTTTTATCATATTACTGTCTGCACACATCCTTATCCCAACGATATCCTAGTCCTCTTTGGGTAATGATAAACTGTGGATTTTTTGGGTTATCTTCAATTTTGTCTCTTAAACGCATTATATATACAGATAACGTATTTTCATCAAAGAAAACTTCATCACCTTCCGTGATTTTCTGAAGAATTTCATCCCTTTTTAATACTTTGTAAGCATTTTGCATAAAAGTTAACAGAAGTTTATATTCTAAATTCGTTAATGGGACAAGTTCTTGATTTTTATAAACCTTGACTTGATTCATATCAATTTTTATATTCTCAGATGTTAAAATCACTGAAGCTTCTTCTAACTTAGTTTGTTTACGCAATTGCACTTTTACTCTCGACATAAGTTCTCTAACTCGAAAAGGTTTTGTTATATAATCGTCCCCACCAATATCTAGTCCCATTACTACATTTGCTTCTTCATCAAGTGCGGTTAAGAAAATAATAGACATGGCATCGTTTTGTTTTTTAAAGTGCATGCATAGATCGTAGCCATTTCCGTCTGGAAGGTTGATATCTAATATAGCTAATTTAAAAATATTGTGATCAAACTGGTTTTTCGCTTCTTTTACACTTGAGGCTCTAATCACCTCATACCCTTCATTTTTCAATGAAAACTCGATGGCTAAACCAAGAGCCTCATCATCTTCAACCAGCAATATTTTATTCAAATATATCCTCTCCTTCCTCTCACTCTATATTAGCAGTTAGTCCCAAATCAGAATAGCCTGACTATAAATAGCCAGGCCCTTTGTATTATTCTTCCCTTATCGTATCTATAATATTATCTTTATTGATTCTTCTTAACGGTAGCAAAACAGATAAATAACTAATTAACAAAGCGGCAGCAAACGTAATGAAACAAGCTTCATACGGAATCGTCCATGCAACCTTCAAGACACCGGAAGCAGCCAAATAAATAATGTATGAAAGTATACAACCGAAGAAAATGCCCTGCAAGCTTCCAGAAAAACCGTAAATCAATGCTTCATAGATAATCATTTTTTTCAAATCTCTTTGAGACATGCCTATGGATTTTAATGCAGCCAGTTCTTTTCGTCTAATCATGATGCTTATAGTAATCGTATTGAGGATATTTAAACTACCAATTAAAGCTATGACCACAATAAAAGCATAGACAAGAATTTTGACCACGAGAACGGATTCCTTCTTGACTTTATTCTCTTCAAAGTGATTAATGACTGTAATGGAGTGTTTATTTCCAATAGTCTTCTGGATGTCCTCTACAGTCGCGAGAGATTGAGCTGTATCCTTCAATACAATTTTAAAACTTAAGTCCTGTTCGGAAACTTCGGATACATTTTGAATTAACTTTAACTGATCCATAATTTGCAGGTTCTCAGAAAATGCTTGATTGTCATTTGGCAGATAGATTGTCAGATCCGATTTAGTGGAAGGATCGTTCATGAAATTGGATGAAAATGCGATATTCATCAGCGATGAAAAAGTAATAAACAATACACTGCTTATAATAATTGATAAAATGGTAACGAAATAACGATTTTTATTTCTTTTTACTTTTTTCAAGGCCATGCTCAATGGGAAAGATAAAGGCTTTCTCAGAGCGGCATTCTTTTGTTTTTTGATTGCCTCTTTTTTAATTGACAGTCTGCTGCTGATTGCTAGCAATGGAGATATTTTGCCTGCAAAAAAAGCAGGGTAATAACTAGACGCTAAAACAGTTATCAGGGTAAGAAACGAACTGATTAAAATTATCTTCCAATCGACATTGAATGTCGAAATATCCTGACCATTTTCTAATACAATCAAGAAAATAGTTTGGAGAATAGCAAGTGCCAATAAGCTGCATACAATTCCAATTGGTATAGCGATGACAGCCAGCACAATAGCTTCTTTCATAACAATTTGTCTAATTTGCTTTCGCGTAGCGCCGATGCTTCTCAACAAGCCAAACTGCTTCATCCGTTCTACGACACTGATTTGAAAAGCGTTATAAATAACAACAATTGTAGAAATGACAACTATACTGACAACAAGAACAAGAATGGCCAGGAGCGATTGATCCGATTCCGGTTTCAAAGCTCGAATCAATTGAGTATTAATATCAATGTTATTGTCTTCAGTCATTGATTTTAGTACGTCTAAAACCTCGTTAAAGTCTGCTTTCTCATTAATTTCAATTAATATCCTTCCTTCTCCAATAGCAAACTCACTTTTATATGTTAATAATCGGCCCTCTTTATTTTTCTGTGTAAACTCACTATTATTTAGTAAACCAACCAGTTGATATGTTTTTCCATCCAGTTCAAATGAATCACCGATTTGAAGATCTTTTTTAATATAAGGAAGTACCCAGGAATCGACAGCTGCCTCATGGTCATTGGTTGGTAATTTGCCATCAAGAAGGCTATAGGATAAAAATTTCAAGGCGTGATGATCCGCGAAATTCATTTGCACAGAAACATCTCCAACTGGAACGATGTCTCCCCGAGACATTAGACCAAACGATTCAATTTGAGGATTAAATTTGATTTTATTTAATAGCTCTTCATCGTAATTTGAAATACCAACATGAAAAGAAACTCCGCTTAACTTCTTGGCATTCTCAATTTGGGTAAGTTGTGATCCTTTCATAAAGAGGCCAATCGTTGAAATTAACGCTACAGAGAGTATGATTCCAACCAAGGTCAAAATGGTTCGTTTCATATTCTTCTTTAAATACCTGATACCTAATTGCTGATAACTATGAATCAAAATCATTGTCCCCCAGTCTGTATCTCAGTCAGTCGCTGATCAGAAATGATTTTACCGTCTTGTATTGTGATGATCCGATCTGAAGCCGATGCTATCGATAGATCGTGAGTAATCATTACAATGGTTTGATTGTATTTTTTTGCCGTGAATCTTAATAAATCCATAACTTCTTTCGTATTTCGAGTATCCAAATTACCAGTGGGCTCATCAGCAAGAATCAAATGCGGACGATTAATAAGCGCCCTGCCAATTGAAACCCGTTGCTGTTGCCCTCCAGATAGCTCGGAAGGCAAGTGATTCAGACGTTCTTGAAGCCCCAGGATATTAACAATCTCATTTAGATATTCCATATCTATAGATTCACTATCCAATAATGTAGGTAAAGCAATATTTTCCTGGACATTTAATACTGGTATCAAATTAAAGAATTGAAAAATAAACCCGACTTTTCTTCTTCTGAATATGGAAAGCTCATCATCTGTATATTTATAAATATCACTGTCCCCAATGAACACCTTTCCCGAACTTGGGTGATCCAACCCACCTAAAATATGTAGTAGTGTACTTTTTCCAGAACCAGAAGCACCGACAATTGAGACAAACTCACCTTGCTGAATAGAAAGATCAATCCCTTTTAATGCATCTACCCTGTTAGTACCTTCCCCATAACTTTTCACTACATTTTCCATACGTACAACTTCCATATGATCCTTCCTCTCCTCAATCAATTATGCCTCGGAATAATTGTAGCTGAAGCTTTGCTTTCGCTACATAAAACATTTGCCGCTGTCGCTAAAGATAAACAATTCGTCCAGAATCGGCTTTGTGCTCGCACAAAGATACTCCTTTCCGATTCTGTGACATCCGCCGGAGGCTTTAACTTCTTTCTGTAGCTAACGCTTCGCTTTCGCTACACAAAACATTTGTACCTGCCGCTTCGCTTTCGCTACACAAAACATTTGTAGCTGCCGCTTCGCTTTCGCTACCAAAACATTTGTACCTGCCGCTTCGCTTTCGCTACACAAAACATTTGTAGCTGCCGCTTCGCTTTCGCTACCAAAACATTTGTAGCTGCCGCTTCGCTTTCGCTACCAAAACATTTGTACCTGCCGCTTCGCTTTCGGTACAAAAGACAATTGCTGAAAGAAGTTAATCTTGTATGTCTACAAAATTTACTTTGCCTTCGCTATCTGGATAGACGCTCTCTATTTCTTTGAAAACTTGGTTTGTCTTTTCTTTATCTTTATAATCGAATTTACTACCACTATTTAACTGAAACAATGTGAGCATAGACTCAGAATCGGCTAATTCATCATAAGTTTGGTCATTTAGAATAACAAGATCCTTGGGAATATATCCGATCCATGCTTGATGTTTGACATAATGTACAGGTATCATTTGTCCATTCAAATCTATTTGGTGAAATTCCATAACCCCATCGCTAAAAGAATAGAACAAATTCAGTGAACCGGGTAATTCTTTAATTTCCTGAACAGGTTCTGAAATGATAGACGTACTGTTTGGATCTTTTCTTGCTCTAATAATTCCTTTCTGAACTAATTGTTCAGCAGTAGACTTGTTAATAACTACATACTTAAAATTTGATTCACCTTTTTTTGTTACTATGAACTTCATTTTGTAGTCAACTGTTTGTTTAGTTATATCTTTATACAACTGCTTAACTGTATTTACTTCTTTTTCTGTACCGATAACTAATATTCCATTGACTGATTGTGGTGGACCTTCAATAAAACGTTTTACTCCAAATCCTATACCAATAAAAATGGCGATAACTAAAACTAAGCCAATAATTTTTTTCATTTTATTTCTCCTTATTTACTTGATGTCTAAATTATAGACTAGATATTCTTTATATTTGAATGACTGTTGTCTAACTATTTATTCTCTTTTCTTACTCTTTAGTAAGAATAAACATTTTGCAGGAGGAATTAAGATTGAAAGAGCTTTTGTAGATACTAACATCCTTAAGTCACTAAAAAGTATAATTAATATCCAAACATAAAAGGCATAGTTCGTATCATTTTATTCGATAAAGAGTTTCCTTCATCCTTTATTTAAGGGGAAATGCAAAAAACTCCATTTTGAAAAAAATTGAGTCAAAATGGAGTTTTATTAAATTTTTATAGACGGTACGACTTCATTTTCAATTCAAGATGGCGGGTAGAGGTCGTGTAAAAGCAGAAGAGATTAAGGGACACCCCCCTTTATCACAAGGAAAGTGAGTTTTATAAGATGATGCAACAACTTAATCTAATAAATCTAATTTCCCTCTTATATATTTCGCCCGTGCTTCAATATAATCCAATATATACTCTGGTTCCTTATCAAATAAATGGATATCGTCTTTTTTATAAGGATCTTTTTGAATATAAGGTCTTATTAAATTATGCATACCTTGTATTTTCGGTTTCAAATAGTCTACATTAAATTGGTTGTTTAAAATAACTTTTAACAAGTTTTGGTATTGACTTCGAAATGTTTTTACATCGAGAATTCTTGCGGTAAGCGTATTAAATCCTTCGATTCGTAAATAGTCTTCCTCCATCACTTTCCCGTTTACATCCCTTCCCCATGTTGCATCATAATCCCACGGGATGACTTCGAATTGCCTAGTTTCGCAATTTTGGTATAATGCGTAATTATGAACAAAACCATCAAAATTTTGGGTGAAAACAGCGCCAGCCAACCAGCTAAGATACTTATTAATATTGAGGTATTTCACAATTTTATTTTCAAATTCTGCCTTTGAAATGGTATTAATTTCAATAATCATTTTTTGTAAATGAAATTCATCTTGTTCTGTCCCATATTTTAGTTCATAGCCAGCTTTAAGTGATTTCTTTATTCCTTTATCAAGATCACTCATCAACGAAAAGTTAGCATCGCCATCAATCGCATAGAATATAGGTCCTTGCGGTAGTTGTCGATTCTTAAGGAAATACTCATCCACTGATTCTAATTCCAAATAAAGCCCCTCATTTTTCCCATTCAATTTCATATTTACAAATTGGGACTTTGGCGATAAACACCCTATTTCATTGAAAAAATCAAGCGATAGTTTATTTCTTAATTGAGAAGGATCTTTATATTCTGCGTTGATATGAATTTCTTTGGTATTTCTATACGTACTTGGCTTAATAAACGAAATGTGATACGACTTTTTTCGGAAATCCCGGATATGGGAGCCACGATAGGCGATATCAATATCATACTTTCTTTTGTTAATCATTAGCTTGGCAGCGATAGGATCGTCACACCATATATCTTTCCGAAGTTCACTTAAATCTAAAGGATGAATAAAAAGATGATATTCAGGTATTATTATGCCGTTATCCACGCGAATTCTTTCCTTTCATTTTTAAATTATTCGTATTAAAACAAAATGTAAGATTCCACAAAAAGATATAGAGTTTATATTTTCCTTTCGAAAACTATGTGATTGACTCTAACACCTTTAGTGCAACCTCATATATTACGATTAGGGAAAGAAATGTGCAGAGGCATGGGTTTGATTCTTTTTGAAAAAGGAATCTACCTTCTTTCTCTAATAAAGATGAAAGGAGGTTTGGAATATGTTATATATTCAAAAAGCAGTGGAAGTGGCTAACAATTCAGGGTTAGGTCACTTCATGCATCAGGATCCTATTAGTAACGAACGATGCACGAGCAGGAGACGTCGTACTTCGCGAAACCAACGACGCACAAGCAGATTACGTCGTACTTCGCGAATCCAGCGACGCACGAGCAGATTACGTCGTACTTCACGAAACCAACGGCGCACGAGCAGATTACGTCGTACTTCGCGAATCCAGCGACGCACAAGCAGATTACGTCGTACTTCACGAAACCAGCGACGCACGAGCAGATTACGTCGTACTTCACGAAACCAGCGACGCACGAGCAGATTACGTCGTACTTCACGAAACCAACGACGCACGAGCAGATTACGTCGTACTTCACGAAACCAACGACGCACGAGCAGAAACTTTTGGAATGACTTATTTTTTTAAAAACTTCAGGTGATTTTCCGCTCTCTGAAGAGTATGACACTTAATGTTATTCAATGGACTATTTAGTCGTCTGTATAAAAAGTTAACTAGTTCTTACTAGTTAACTTTTTATATGTTATTCCTATCGAAGTCCAAGATTGAAAGAAAAGTGAAAGGGACAGCTAGGGGTCCGTCTGATCTTTTCTTTTATGTATTTTTTTCGTGATGAATTGTTATCGTTGTGTATTACATAGCCTCTATCAGAATTGTTTAACCGTCACGGGATCCTTCTATTCCTTTGTATCTAGGAAAACCGAGAAACATTTGATGTCCTATATTAAAATGCAGTGCATTTAACACTTTTCATCTCCATTCTGAGGATTTAGTAAAGGATATGTTTAATTAATGAAGAGGCTTAGACTAAGACCCATATTTGAGATCTTTGAATGGTTTGCATGTAATGATTTTGGAATGTTCCGAAAATCGCTACCTATATAACTACTCTCCAATTGGCATCTAGAATCAAGTATTCATTACCATGTCTGTTGTTATGTAACTAAAAATGTATGCGATTTCGATTATAGTTGAAAATTCTTCCTGAACGCAGGTGCATCATTCCTGTAATAAATAAAACTAAAGAAGATATGCATATAGAAGAAATAAATATTAAGATTGTGAATTATTACACTTAAACTCCCATGAAAAAACTTTTTCTGTGGTGAAGTGCTTATTTTTGCAAGTTGCTTTAGGCAATACACAACAAAAGAGCCTGAGTCGATTCAACCTCAGGCGCTTAACATAAATAAAAGAGTTTTAATACATAGCATCTGTCTTTGCGAATTTATCTAGAACCAAATTTAGAATCCTTTTAATGATAAAAAGCTGTGGCAATTTCAAGTGCTTTTAGTGGCTCTTTGATTGAATCCAGCGTATAGACAAGTTTTCCGTCCTGCCAAACAATTGTATTTCCTGATTTATAAACATCTAAGCGCGCAAAACCATTTTGTTTTGGAATAGGAAGCATATGTGTTTCTAAAAATTGGACTGCCTGTTTAGCAAGCTTCACACCTGCTTCTGGATTGTCTGTTCGTGTATGTGTCGCTAATGCCCATCTTCCCTCATTCCAACCAGTCCATAACGAACCCACTCCAGCATCCTGATAACCTTTAATGTTATAGCCAAGATCAACCTCTTGACCACCATTTTGACTAAAGTTCTGATATGAAATTTGCTCATTTGCTTCTTTAGCATTCGGATATTGTTTTACTACTAGTCTTGCAATAATCGTAGCTGTCTGTGAATTGTTAAGCTTCTTATCATTGATTGGCAAAACCTCTTTACTTTCAAAAAATAATACTTCAACTTGATTAGCTTCTTTCTTCGTTGTTGCCGTTAAAAATGTACCATTTGTTATCGGAAGCCCTTTTGGTAAAATTATAGGTAAATTAGTTTTAAGCTGGTCCTTAATATCTTTTAATGCCCCAGCCTGTGTATTAGATGCTACTGTGTCTCCCATATTTGTTTTGGGCGGTTTCTGCTGATTTTCTTGTGATTGAGGTTCTTCATCTTGTGGCTTGTTTGGCACATTAGATTGTTGTTCTTCTTGTGACTTGTTCGGCACAGGTTCTTCTTTATCAGTGCAAGCACTTAATATACTAAAACTTAAAAGCATGAAGGTGAAAAGTACTTTTTTCATGGCATTGGCTCCCTTTATTTTTTTCCTATCCTTAATCAACTGTAACTTTTTGTTATTTAAGCCCATTAATTCAGGCATATCGTAATCCTTATCCTTTGCGGTAAGAAAATCCATTTATCTTTCATTTTCAAGCCACGAAGAGCAGCTTTGACATTGATTAATCGGTAAAATCCCGAAGTTGTTAGAATTCATTACAATTCACATATCTACCTCCTAAAATTACGATTCGGTTAGTAGACGAGAATTCACAAAAATAGTTTCATCGTTTTTCAAAAAAATCCAATATAAGGTATTGATTGCTACCATAAAGTTATTGAGTTCTTTAGTTACTGAAAGAAGTTAAAACTAAACCTATCATTTTTTCATTTGATTTCCCCTCTTATACCTTGATGTCTGAATTATAAACGAGTTTTCCTTTACAGGTGAATGACAATTGTCTAACTATTTATTATTCTATTCTTACTTTTTCGTGAGAATAGAGATTTACGGCTTGCCTTTAGAATTAACTAAATTTCTCCATGATCAGTTAGCGAGCAGTTGAAGTCGTTAGGTACATAAGCAAGGTTGTAAAAAACATAGTGAAAGCGCCTAAGGTAATCCTCTTAGAAAAAGTCGATCCTTGCTCCATGTAAACAATTCATATTGAACTATTCAAATAACCATTAGGATTTTATGACTCTATCCTGTTACAATATCATCTTAGTTTCTCCCTCCCTAAACAAAAAGGTCGCAACCGTGTAGAGAATGTCTCCCTTCACCATGTTGCGACCTTGAAAGTACTTTATTTAATCAATGAAAATAGAAATGCGTTCACCCTTTGACAATTTTTCACTAGGTTTAATGATTTGATCATTTAATTGAATCGTTCCATTTTCAATTTTCTTTATGATCTGTGCTCGACTCCAATCCTCAATTTGGATTGCAAGCACTTTATCAATTCGATGTTTTCCAATCACATCATCTAATACAATGTGTATCACCTTTATCCCTTGTTCTACTAAGCTGATCATCGGAATCGTTGATAATATTGAAGATTCTTCTTTCTGCTCTTCAACTTCAGCAACATGCTCTGAGAACGTTTTATAAATAGTTAACTTCTTGTTCCACGTATGATTTTTTTCGCATTTATAAATTGCATATTGGTATATATTTTTTCCGTTTGCGTTATGCCTTCGTACATTTGTGTCCGTAAAAACAGATAATTTCCCACACATTTTGCAGTGCTTCTTGACAGTTCGTTCTGGTATTTGAGAAAGCTTCCAGCGGAAAGTAATATTTAACATTAATCCTTCACCTCTTAAGATAAAGGTACGCAAGCATCTATTTGGATATCTCGCAGTACAATGTAAAATTTATTGTATAAATAAAAAAGGAGATCCTATACAAGGACCTCCTGACGCATTGAGACTACAGGGTTGCTCGGTTCCTTCGTAATGATAAAAATGGGCATACTTCCCCCTTGAAAAAAAACATTGTTTTTTTGAGGGCAATGCTATCCAATTTATTGAATCATTACAAAGTAAATGTTGGCATACGTGTTCTCCTGTATCCTTTCCATCCAAATAGAGTTATTCCAACATTATCACATACTTACATTTAAATGCAATTCAATTATTTGCCACGCCATGAACAAATCATACCACTTTGAAAAAAGGGTGATTTTTCTTGATACATAAGAAAAATCACCCTTTTCTAGTGAAATTCGTTGTTGCCTAGATAAGCACTTTATAAAAGGAGTAACCCATCCTAACAAAAAAAATTTAAAATTGGATAATTACCTCATTCTCTTTCTACAACTATACAAATGATAGACATATAAAGGTTATTATGGAGGCTGTGGTGGCAATAGCGGCAATGTGACGATAGTAAGCACCTAACATTTTATTCTTATTAATGTAAACCTATTTGAACATTTTTCTAAGACATCCTAAGATAAATATCGCAATTCATTTTGACAACTTTACATATTATAAATTATAGAAGGGAGGGTCATTAAAATGTCTGGTTATTATGGTAGTGGCAATGGCTCAGCATTTGCGCTAATTGTTGTTCTATTCATTCTTCTAATTATTGTCGGCGCTAGTTTCATGAGAACTTATTAATACCAATACCGCCTCCGATGCTCATAACTATTAGGAAAATACAAACTTATCCTTCCCTCCAAAAACATAACAAGGGTCACAATCCACCGGTGACCCTTTTAATATTTCCTCTATCTATGTCATACTCAACTTTTAAAGGCGTCATAAAAAGCCACACCATTGATATGCTACAAAATACTATTCTTCCTATTTATAATTAGAAAGAATAGTATTTTTATTTATCTATTAGTAATTACACACTAATGCCGCGGATTTAAGCATATTATTATGCTTATTAATTACTTTTCATTATTTCTGTTCTTTTTTTATAATCTACTGAAAGCTTAATTGACTGGGCTTAAGAAAATGCCGAAATTGTTACAATAGCTATTGTAACTCCTAATGCGCCTATCCAGGTAACTGAAGATAGTACGTCTCTCACAACAAAATACCTCTGAACCAGCAGCCATTGCCAATTGGTTGACTGATTATTCTAAGATTTAGTAGCTAACTCAAAGTACCAAAACACATAAAAGCCTAGCAAATTATGCTAGGCAGCCACCATTTATTCTTCCTCTTCAAGCAAGATAACGCTTTCCAAATTATTGACAAATCTCCTTAATACTTTTGCTAATTCATTATTTATTTCACCGGCCTGATACCATTCATTTATAAGATTTCTTTGTGCTTCAATGGCTATTAGAGCTAAGTATTCTTTTTGTTCTTCTTGCTCTGAAGAATCCATTTTATAAGATGAATATTGCAAGTGACGATAATAGATTTCCACTTTTTGCGCAATATCTGAAGAATATTCATTCGTTTCTTGAACATGCTTGATAATTGATGATGTCACATAATCTTTTAAATCTTTCTTTACTTTATTAATTTGTTCTACAACATTGGCTGGTAGTTTGCTCATCTTCCGTTCACGTAAAAAATGACGTAAACGACGTTTTAACAAAGTAATTGTTCGATTATTTAACATATCTTTTCTTTCTTTAAGAATATAATCAATTTCCTGTTGAATTGATTCGTTTAATCCAAGTTCAGTCATATATTGCTTCGTATAAATTATTTCTAATTCCATCCCAATTTTTCTAGCTTCCAACATTTGTTGCCTGTATGCTTGAAATGCTTCCTCTGACTGTTTTCGCTCAACATTCATTAACATTGCGTTATATTGATTCATTAACTTTAGAGCTATAGCAGCATTTTCTTCAACTGTTTCACGTTGAATACTACGAATCGCATGTTTTAACATTTCTCTTTTTTCATTCATTATATTTGGCTGATGGGCTTTTTCTTGATCATTTAATAAAGGTAAAAATATGGTTGCTATTATCAAGGTGAATAAAATAACACCTGCAGCTAAAAAGATAAGTAATTGACGACCTGGAAATAATTCTCCTTGATTTGTTACTAGCGGTAATGATAATATACCTACCATCGTGATCGTACCTCGAACGCCAACTAGTGTTGTCACAATATGATCTTTAATGGTCACTGTTTCTTCGTTCTTAAATATTTTTTTATCTACTATATGAAAGAACATCACCCATACAAAACGGATGACTAACACCATCAAACCAATTCCTAGCACATATAAAATCAGGATACTATTGTGAATTTCCTCGCTTACTAGTATAGAATTTGTGGCAGAAGGTAACATCAGCCCTAACAAAAGGAAAATAACACCATTCAATGTAAAAGTCAAAATTGACCAAACATGTTCTGTAACAACTTGTTCTTGTGCAATGAAGTTTTCGGTCTTTTCTTTAACAATTGCCGCAATAATTCCACCTGTTACAACTGTAATTACCCCTGATGCATGAAACACTTCTTCTGCTATTAAATATAAAATAAATGGTGTTAGAACTTGTAGCAAGACATAAAATGTTGAATCCACTATTCCTATATGGCGAAGATGAAGTCGTATCCAAAATATTGCTAATGCACCTAAAATCCCTATAAGTAAACCAACAAAAAACATATAAAGAAAATCACTTGTTGCTGTTTTCAATGAAAAATAACCGGTTACAATCGCCGCTACTGAATATTTAAACGCGATTAACCCCGATGCATCATTGATTAAAGATTCCCCGCGAACTAAATTCATTATACGATCTGGAATATGAACTCTTTTGGCGATGCCATTTACCGCCACTGGGTCAGTAGGCGATAAAATAGCCATTAAAGCAAAGGCAGCCGCTAAAGGAATCGACGGAATCATCCAGTGCACAAAGAGTCCACCAACAATAGTCGTTAATAATACTAATACAATAGCGTTGCCTAAAATCGGTAATCGCATTTTCCATAATTGTTCACGAGGAAAATGTGCGCCATCATGATAAAGTAACGGTGCAATAAATAATAGCAAAAACCATTCCGATTCAATTTCAATGGTAAAATCCTTTGCTACTAAAGAAACTAGAATTCCAACTGCAATTTGAATTAGAGCAATCGGGATGAAAGAAATATAATGTGCCAGGACATTTGTCACTAATAATAATACAAGTAGAATTAATATCGATATTAAGAGCTCCATGTACGACCTCCTTTTTCTAAGAAATATTGTTTTTTAAGGTCAACCCAATTTTACTCTACTAATTGTAAATAAATAAGGTTTCCTGTTCAATGAAATGTAGCCTTTTCACAGTTAGTATTTGTTCACTGACTCATTTTACCCCTTATTTCATCAACAAGTGAAAGATTACACGGGTGGGACACTAACAGGCGCCGGTTTTATATGGCTGGGTTTAAGCCTGCTGAATCCCTACAAGAGTTTTGAAGCAACTAGAAATACTGCTGTCTATCTAAGATAAAATTATTCCTATAGAATAATCTCCTTCCAAACAGACCTTGTTTTTATTGGATAATGGAAAGGGATTTTTTTTACATGGGGTATCCCATTACCCCTCCCTATCCAGTGCTTATTATTACAAAATAGAGAGCTCTTGTTTTGTCTGTCATTTGGACGAAGAGTGAACTATAAATAACATGCGGGTACCACTGTTTTGAATTTTTGCAAAAATCAATTTATTGCGTTATACTTTTCCTTAGCAAAAAAAGGAGGTACAGTCCAATGGTAAAAAATTAAAATGAGAAAATCTTAAATTATGTTTTAGTTTTTTACAACAAACATGGAGATTTTCTCTTTCATAGAATTTATATCTAAAGTAGAGGAGAAATAACATGTTAAATAAATTAAGTGATACTATTTATTATTTACCAAATCAAGATGATAACGAACGACCAACATTAGGATTGGTATGTGGTGACCAATCTAGTCTAATTATAGATTCTGGCAATTCAACTCAACATGCTAAAGATTTTTTACTAGAAATCGAGAAACTAAATGTACCACCTATCAAATATTTGGTAATTACACATGCTCATTGGGATCACTTCCTTGGTATGAATGAATTTGAAGCAACTGTTATAGTTAATAGTCGAACAAACGAAATGTTAAAAGAATGGCAAAGTTATAGGTTTGATGATAATTCACTGCAAAACTATGTGAAAACTAATCAGATGAGTGCTAAGTGTATGGAGATTATACAAGCTGATATACCTAACAGAGGTAGTTTTAAATTGAATTCTCCAGATGTAATTTTTGAAAATACATTAACTATTGATTTAGGTAATAAAGTTTGCCTAATTGAAAGAATCAGAAGTACTCATACAGACGACTCTACAATTATTTATATTCCTGACGAAAAAGTTGTTTTTTTAGGTGATTCTGCATATTGTACAACTACAAATTCCCTATTTCATTTCAAACAATCATTGTTATTGCCTATGATTAATGACATTAAAAAATATGATGCTGAAATGTTCTTACTTGGTCATGAATCGATCTGTGATTCTACTGAAATGACTATATATTGGGAAGAGTTAACAACAGCAAGTCGAGCTGTAAAATCCACCTCACTAGAAAATGCTATAAAGTGCTTTAAAGTAGAAAATAAAAGATACCCCAATGATAATGAATTATTTTTCTTAAAAGCATTTGTTAATGACCGTATAATTCAATCACAATAATTGATTAATAGCCACTTCCTTCAGCCTTTTGGTATGCCAGTTTCCTCACCATACTGAATTGTTACTGATTTGATACCTTTGTCACCCATTCCTTTTATTGTTGTTTTAAAATAAAGTTTGTTCAAAAAACCTCATAATCCAGTATTTTACGATAAATAAAAGAATCCATTTTGAAAAAAGATTGTTCAAAATGGATTCTTCACTTACATATTAATTTTTCAAATTTAACTACATAGATATAGTTTTGGTTGCAATTGTTTGTTGAAATGCCTGATCATGCTCAACAATAACCATTGTGGGATTAAATTCTTGAATAAGCTCTTCAATTTGCATGCGCGAATAAATATCAATAAAATTTAACGGTTCATCCCAAATATATAAATGAGCTTTTTCACATAAACTCTTGGCTATTAGCAACTTTTTCTTTTGTCCACCAGAATAATGAGCTATATCTTTCTCGAATTGAATTCGCTCAAAATCCATTTTACGTAGGATGGATTTAAATAACGTTTCATCAATCTCATGCTCTTCAATAAAATCAGATAACAGTCCCTTCAAATGAGAAGTATCTTGTTGAACATAGGAAATAATAAGGCCAGAGCCTAAATTCATTGAGCCTGTATGTTGTATCGGATTTCCTAGAATTAGTTTAAGGATACTACTTTTTCCGCTTCCATTCTTTCCATCAAGTACAATTCGGTCACCTTGTTCCACTTTAAAGCTTATAGGTTTATTCACTATTTGGTCATCGTACTTAACTGACACATCCGCCAAAACAACCAATTCATTTGAATGAAATTCCAATGGTTTTAATTTTAACGACTCCGTTTTTTCCACATTTTTTAGCAGTTTTGACTTTTCCTCAATAGCTTTTTGTTGCCTTGATTCTAGGTTCTTTGCTCTCTTCATCATCTTTGCCGCTTTATGTCCTACAAAACCTTTGTCTAACTTCGAACCTGAATTCGTTGTTCCATTTTTGGAAGCTTCCACTTGACTTGACCAACCTGATGTACGCTTTGAAGACTGTTTTAATCTCCCTATGTCTTTTTGTAGCCGCTCATTAGTTGCCTCTTCATGTTCTTGCTGTCTATCAAAATTTAACTTCCAAGAAGAATAGTTACCACTTTGAACTTCAATATTTGCCCTATTTATAGATAGGATATGGTCAACGCATCCATCTAAAAAGATTCTGTCATGTGAAATTAATATAAACCCTTTTTTCTTCCTTAAATATTCAGAGACCATCTTTCGTGCTTCCGTATCTAGATGGTTGGTTGGCTCATCAATTAATAGAAATTGACCCTCCGTCATAAAAAGTGCAGCAAGCAACACCTTTGTTTGTTCTCCATTTGACAATGTTTTAAAAGGTCGATACATGGCCTCGGCATCAACATCTAGATAGGATATTTCACGAAGAATTTCCCAATCTTCTGCTTGGGGGCAAATTTCTTCCATGATTTCATGAGTATACTTGTTCTTATCCGAAACTGGATAAGGGAAATAATTAAATTCCACCGAAGAATTGATTTTCCCACTATACTCATAATTCCCTAATAATAAATTAAAGAATGTTGTTTTTCCTCGTCCATTTCTACCGATAAATCCAAGTTTCCAATCCGTATCTATTTGAAAGTTTACATTTTCAAAAATATTGTCAAAGCTACTTGGATAAGAAAAAGTTAAATTTTGAACTTGTATCATTGACATGATAATTCCTCCTTTGTATATCAATACTTTTTACTTTTTATACAAAGTCGGCATATCCATCCATTCTAAATTTCTCCGTATAAGTTTGATGGATATTAACGACTTGTACGGAGTAATACATGCGTAACAATAGTGTCTGAATCGCTCATTTTTCACACTCCTTTATTAAATCAATTATGCCTCGGCATAATTGCGTCCGGAATCGGCTTTGTGCTAGCACAAAGAACTCCTTTCCGATTCCGTGACATCCGCCGGAGGCTTTAACTTCTTTCAGCGGATGTTTGGACACTCGCTGAAAGAAGTTAAATTAAGGTACAGATTAAAAAATTGGACCTTAACCATGAGAGAATAAAAAATCCTCCCAATTTGTAAATTGGAAGGATTAGTCTTTCGCTTATAGTAAATAAGCTCTATTTTGCCATTGGAACCATGACAAAGAAAGTGTAAACTGATTTATAAAAATGGACAGACTAATCCTATATTTTGTAGTTTGAAGTTTTTCATTTCAAATAAAAATACAGATTAGTTAATCATTGTCCATTCATCAGTCCTCTCATCATTGTAATTGTATATTAACAAATTTTTTCCTGGAATACAATTCAAGCATCATCTTCACCTCAAATTACTTCAATTGACTTACGGATAATTC
Organism: Lysinibacillus sp. 10T31; assembly: GCF_056394365.1. Lineage (NCBI taxonomy): Bacteria > Bacillati > Bacillota > Bacilli > Caryophanales > Bacillaceae > Lysinibacillus > Lysinibacillus sp. 10T31. The sequence continues at coordinate 16,127 of NZ_JBFTHS010000038.1, read as the reverse complement.
AAAGTCATTTTTTATACTTGGTATAATACCACTAAATGCTCAAAGTATTCAGTAATCGAATTGATTCAATGTTCTAAACACTCACTAACTCAGATATCCTTTATTAACTATAAATATAAGCATAGGGATCTGTGATGTAATTATAGGTATACTTATAGGCGTAAACAGATATATGTAATATTTATCATTACCTATACATTGAAATTACAGCGTTTAACAATTTCGCCTATTTTAAATTATAAAGTCTAAATTTAGAAACATGTAGTATAAAAAGGTAATTTAGTATAAATTACAACATTTAAGGTAGGTAGGTCAATCATATGGAGTTAAGTGAATCTTACAAGTTTATAGCAAAAGAAATTAGAGAGGTTGATGGCAATAATAAAGTGATATCGATAATGATCCATGACCAAAAAACAAATATTCAAGTACCTCACCCGATTACAGAGTTTTAATTGTAAAATATGCATATCATGGCAAATCATTAAACTCACAATTAGTACCTGCTCATGTAGTATGGCGTTTTCTAAACTATATCTTTAAATCTATAGATAAAAAAGACAAGCTGTTTATGCAACGTAAAGAACCTAAATCTATATCGTGGTAGTAATATCAAGAAATGGTTTATCAAGGAACATAATTAAATTGTATGAAGGTGTGCTCACTAACTTTTTTGTATTTTTAAGCGAAAACAAATATATCAATGAAAAGATAAAGATTGAATATAACTACATAGCTGACTTTTTTAAGAACAGGCTGAAAAATAATAATTAAAAAATTACTAGTAACTAATTACGTGCTGCATAAGATCGGATATACAGAGAATTAAATATTTTACTAAATTGCAAAAAAAAGCTATTTAATAAAAGGGATGATTATTGAAGATAAAAGCCTAATTCAACACTAATCAAAGAGGGAATTAGGTTTTTAATCTGCAATAACTTAAATATTGTTACTTTCCGGTTAAGGACAATATAACCAGTCTGGGGATTATTTTTATTCTTTAAGAAAAAATGTTCTATCGCTTTTACAACGTAAAATACATAGGTTTCAAAACATACTTTTCTCCCTTTAATAAACAATTACCGCACTACTTTATCCATTTTTTTAAGCATCTTGTCCTAGAGAAAAAAATCCTCCACTCTTTTTCATACACCTAATTTGTTACTAACAAACTACTCTACATTTAAATTTTCTCTTTCCTTTAAAATTGAGTACCCATATTTCTCATCATATAGCGATTCTATAAATCCATATTGGAAAATATTATGATTATAGGAAGAGTGTTTCCTTAAAATCCCATCAATAAAACACCTCATTATTATTTGTTCATCAATGTTATTCTTGAAATAATTTTCTATAAGCTCTAATGATGGAAGTAAATCGTAAAGATATCTACACTGATCAAAAACAAAAATATCTGAGTACATCCAAGTATTTTTTCCATCTGCTTTATACTTCACAGAGTAATGTTGGTCTGAATTAGATATATACGGAAATGAATATTGACCAATTAATAACTCAGCTATTAAGTTTTTCATAGGAATATCTAATGTTAATCTAATTTCCCTATCAAAAAAATCTATGTCATTCATAACTTTTAACAACTGTTCACTGTAGATTTCTTTAAAAAATGTATTAAATCCAGAATAATATTCCTCAAAGGATTTCAAATGTGTACATACCAATATAGAATTAAATATTCTATTTTTATTTTCCAATAAAAATTTATTTATAGGATGATTTAGGGGTAGATTTTCTTGAATAAGTAATGCCCAAGTTAATAAAGGATACGATTGGGGCGAAAGCATATAATGCGGTATAATGTTTAGTAAATCTTCCGGCTGCGTTGTTTTATCTACTTTTTTCTTTTTTAGTAAATCTTCGAATTTATTATCTTTAAAAAGTTTTGAGTTTAACGCTTTAAATGTTGTTATTTTACTAAATGGAACTATTTCTGAAGCTAATGAAGACACAAACCTTCTTATAAAATCACTATAATATTCAGGTATCCTTTGAGCAATAAATCGAGAGTACCCTTCAATATCAATTAATCTGGAATCAATATCTGAAAATAATTCATGAGTTGATTGTGGACATTCTTCGTATCTACTTGTATACCAGCATGCTAATAGTTTTCCCCACTCCTCCCATAGTTTTTCATTTGGCTCTGAAAAATTTGTTATCAGAACAGATAACTCCGTCAATCTTCTATTGGCAAATAACTTTTCCAGAACAAGCAAAGGATTGTATTCATTCGAAAAAATAGGTGTACATGCATCATAATAAATTATGTCAAATTGTTCAGGGCATAATTCAAAAAAGTCCTTTAGAGATCCTTTGTGAATTTTTATATAATAGTTATTTTCTTTTAAATTTTCTAGTGCTTGTCTATGAGTTTGGTTATCCCCCTCAATTGCCCAAATATTAGATGCTCTGACTCCATTTTCTAACAGTATTTTCAAGTCATTAGCTGGTTCAGGTCCAGATAAATAAAGTACTTTTAAATCCATTTTATCTTTCTCCTGATATCTAGAATTTATAATTTGCTTGCTTTTAATTTTTAAATCTTTACAAAAATCATCAGGCAACTCTAAATCTTGTCTTTTTAAGTAAAGGTTAATCAATTCAATAAAATGCTCAATCATTTTCTCCGTATCTTTTTCACCTACTAAAACACTATCCCTTCTTTTAATAGTTAAGCGTTCAATAGCACCTATTATTAATTTATTCCGAGCTTCATTTTTTTCTTTTTGAGTATATATACCTGAATCCATATATTCACCACGTCCTGAAATTTTGGTAATAATTACATAGCTTTATTATACCAACTTAAAAAGTATATGAACACTTTAATAATTCAAACCGTTCAGTTTGTTTGGCTATTTGATATAATATTGCCTTTTATCACAGCAATAAACTTATATTAGATTTTCATATTATTCACCATTTTTGCCAATAAAAAAAGAGCAAGTAATTTTATACCTGCCCTTACTATACCGGAATTGTTGTTTTCATAGCTTATTATGACTTGTATCTTTTTTTATCTAATTCGTTAATAAGCACTACAAAACGTTTAAATTTTATATTGTTCTCCAATAGAAATACGATCATCGTTATTATAAAAACTTTTGAACAGTTCCGAACACATCAATAATTGCGCCTCAACAAAATCATTATAATACCTTTTATCAACATCATCTAATTTAAAATGCTCGTCAATGCTATACTTAAATACTTCTGTATAAATTTTAAAAAGTAGTATTAAATTATAGATTTCTGTTTTGCTTTTTTTACCAGAACGTTCTAGAATGTTAACTCGATTACCATTTAAAGAAAGGTATTTATTAATCATTTTTGGTGCAAGATGTGCTTCCTTTGAAAAATTATCATATAATTTACCATATTCTACATTTATCTTTTCTTTTAGATACTTGGTATTCCTAGTTGTTTTATTTTTCATTATGTCTTCTTCACATTTCTCATCAATAACAAAACATGCCCAACATAGCTGCTCATAAATAAGTCTATATATGGGGATAACTTCTACAAAAAAACCGTACCTTAATAAGATAATAGCACTTTTAAAACTTTCTTTTAACCTAAATAGGGATGTATAAAATAAAGATTCACCAAATGTGGTTTTATAATTATTTTTATCTAATATTTGAAATAAATCATGCAAAATAAATGCTGTTGTTTCTACGGCATTAGAAATTGAAAAAGTAATAACATCATGTGTCTCTACATTTTTTTCATCTGAATGCCCGTCTAAATCTAATTCTGCTACTATATCCTCGAAATCCTCCTCTGGAGTTATGTGCTTAAATATAGCGGCTGTTATATTTTGTCTTAAATCTGCCGAAGCATTAATCGGTAATCCATAAGGAATACCTTCTAATGTATATGGAATAATATCAGCAATATTATCCCTTTTATTATATTTGCCATCTTTCAGATCTTCTAGAAAATCTCTTTTCAATTTCCTTCCCCTTTCTTGTTTCTTCTAAAGTAACCCCTCTAACGTTCTAACATCGACTCTTTTCAAATATTCTTAATGCGGTCAATATTCCTCTTCGACAGAGAAACGAATCTGTTTGTTTTTCATTTTTGATAATAAAAACGATTTTGACCAATTATTAGACTCCATCGTGTTTTCTACATTCGTATTTTCTTCTGGCTCTGCTTCGGTTTCTTGTTCCTGCTCTGCCTCTTCCTCTGTTTCTTGTTCCGGCTCTGCCTCTTCCTCTGTTTCTTGCTCTGGCTCTGCCTCTTCCTCTGTTTCTTGCTCTGGCTCTGGCTCTGCCTCTTCCTCTGTTTCTTGCTCTGGCTCTGCCTCTGCCTCTGTTTCTTCTGCTATTTGGAATTGTATACTTTCATAAATTGAATCTTTAAAATCTTCTTCTAGATTAATTTGATATTCAGAAATTATTTCCTCTAACAACACTCTTAAATCCCTATTCGAACCTGTAGAGTATTGTTTAATACAAAGACTACTAAGAATATTTTTAACTTCTATCTTAACTACAGAATAATCTGGTGTAATAAATGAAATATTGTGTTGTAGTAACTGTTTGAAAAAATCATCGTTACTTAAAATGCTTGAATCCTTATCTAACCAATTATTTACACAACACTCATATAGAAAAATCCAATTTTCATCATATAAATCGTTATTTGAAATAAAACTCTTATAGTTGCTAAAATCCGCAGATGTATGAATTAAATTTTTATCATTTAGTACCATCACTAAAATATTTACTAAAGAATTTTCATATTTACATAACTTATCTGTAGTTTCCTTATCTATGCTTATCATAAGTTTATTTGCAAAACTTAAAGCCCAAATTATTTCATAATCATTATTTAACTCTATATTTTCATTCATTATTGAATGTACAAATAAACTTAAATTGTCCAGGTCCATTTCATAACCCTTATACTTATAACTTTCAATAATTTCAAATACAGTTGGAATTACAGTAGAATCAACTAATGCTGTTTGTAATAATAAGGATTGAAAAATACTCCAGTTTTCTTTATAAACTATTCTATTCCTTAAGACTTTTAGAGCATACTTACTTATTCCTTTATCACTTATTTCTATTTGATATTTATAAATTTGATTAAAATATTCTTTCAAATCATTTTTTTCTAGAAGTATTTGGATATCCCTTTTTTTACTATTCTTAAATTTAAAATTTTTGAAAAAGTATACCCAGGCAGTATCTATTTCTAATGGCAATTTTATTATTCTTGTTTTTTCAACATTTGTATCTAAATTATAATCTTTCAATAGCTTCGTCATAATACTGAATGCTCTATTTGCTTCTTCTAAAGTACTAAAGTAATATTCCATATCATCTGTATATCTAAATCCTGGAACATCTTTTCCCATTAATATTTGAAAGTCTTCATCTATAGAAGTACCGATGATTTCTTGAATAATGGCTGAAGTCAATGGGCCAATTGGAATTCCCATTGTCTGACCATCTTGCATGTTTCTAACTTCTTGATCAATTTTATTCCCTAAGTAAGTCATATCTTTAGAATTTGCCTTAGCAACCGATTTAGTATGTAATGCCCAAGGAATCGAATGAGTATATATACTTGGATAATACCTATTAATATCTATAGATAAGATATATCTATTAAAAGATAAGTTTTCTAATCTGATATCTTGTTTTTTATTAAAACTATATTTATTTTTTAATTTACCGTTTGAAAATTCTACCCTTGTTAAAGAAACTTTAGATTTTTCATAGTGTATTTCTAATTCACTCCAATTTTCTTCTATTACTTTAGATAGCTTTATGTAATGTAACGGGTGAGGAATAGCAGCAATTCTTCTAAACTCATTTTTTTTTGGTATAGAATACTGAACTAACTTACTCCACTTATTTACACCTTGTTTAGACAATTTACTTTTACTTACATCTATTTGTTCTAGTGCATCAGCTAAGCTATTACTATTAAATTCAGATGGTAATTCCTTGCTAAAAAAACCATCTTTCATTATTATCTGTGAAATTTCCCCTTCCATAAAACACACCACCAATTTATGTATATAATGTATCTTATCATATAAAAAGCACATATACTCTAGCAAAAATAAATAGACTTTTAACCTCATTCAACAGAACAAGTCCTTCATATCAATAAAAATGATTTGATAGTCTTTCGGCTGCCGCTTGTCAACATGTCAATTCTCAATAGCACTACCAAGTTTCTTCTCTATATTTTCTTCTATTGCTAGTCACATTATTACCTTGCTCATGTTTTACTTTTATTATTACCTTGCTCATGTTTTACTTTTATTATTACTTTATCACTAATTATTTAATAAATATTTGGAAATGGATAAAAGCATACATAAAAGTTGAGTTAAAAGGGCGGTTTTTAAAGACTTTTCATTGCCTTTTATATCAATACAAATATTTGGTTTAATTGTTATGATAGTTGGTGTTTTTTTAATTAGGGTGTTTTAAGTCGCCTATCAATATGTTCTTGTGGAAACAACGAATAAGTTCAATTGTTTTTTAACTATTAGTGACGCTCCTAACATTATGCAGTACTAAGGGCGAAAGTCAAATATTGTTTCCCCTTTTTAGTAGCGTAAATAGTGATTCTGGCGAATAAAAAAGTCACTCGTTTTTTTTATCCTTATTATAGTTATAACTATTGTGATTTTCCTTCTACTTTACCTGTAACCCGCCCTTTCTCCTACACTTGACTTAGAAGATTCTGGATACTATTATAAAATAAAATCCAAACGGTATAAAATGTAAAAAAAGTATCGGTACATGGAAATGTTATCATTTGGATTAACAAACTTTTTTAGCCGTGTTTCATTTGCAAGTTTGTACAGAGTTCGAGTTAAACTGAAATAATTTGAATTTTTGTGGGTGATAATATCAAAATTTCAATAGAAGAAATAAGCCAAGAATTAGAAGAAGAGATTCTTATTAGGTGTCATGAGGTTAATGAAGAAATAAAAGAAATCATAAACAAGCTGAAAACTGAAAACCCTCTTTTACTCGGACATCAAAATGATAGTATTCACCGCGTTAAGCTTAGTGATATTTATTATTTCGAGGCAGTCGAGGGAAAAGTGTTTATTTACTGCAGGGATAACGTTTTTGAGGTAAAGCAAAAACTTTACGAGTTAGAGGAATTATGCAAAGGAAAAAACTGTTTTCGCGCATCGAAATCAACAATTTTGAACATCACGAAAATTTCATCTGTTTATCCGACTATAAGTGGTCGATTCGAAGCGGTTCTGGATAACGGAGAACGTACTGTTATATCAAGGCAGTATGTGCCTGTCCTTAAAAATATGCTTGGTTTGTAAAGAGGGATACATATGAATATTTTTGAATTTGTACAAAAGATAATTAAGAATTTCTTTATCATCTTCGCATCTATAATCATGATGATTACTATATTGCGACAAATGTATGATCCTGACATGGCCATTGATTTAAAGTCAATTTATATCATTTTGGCATTTTCCTTTTTAAGTGCATTAACGGGGTTTATTTTATATTCTCCGAACGATCTAAGCGAGAATAAAATGCGTATAAGGATTATTATTCATTTCTTCACTTTGGAGATTTTATTGATTGTCCTTGCTAGCGCTATTAATCTTGTAAATAGTGCATCCGGTGTAATCATTCTTGCACTGCAAATTGCCGTAATTTATATCATAGTTCGTCTACTGTCATGGCAAAATGATAAAAAAGACGCAAAAAAAATCAATGAAAAACTAAAGGCATTTAAGAAAGACTTTGGTGAGTAGTCAAGAAAATTAATAAACAGTAGTTGTCTGCAACAATTATTTTACGGTAAGCATTAGAGCTTACCGTTTTTTTGCATCTTATTGGCTTGTGAATACAACTTACTGTTTTTCCATATACATCCTTCCTTCCGTTTATTATGATGATTTCATAAAAACCAATGAGGTGGAGGAACGACTATGGGAATTTTACTATTATTAATTGCTTTAATTTTTGAGATTACTTTTGCAATCTACTGCATAGTAACTAAGCAAAACCATAAAAAAATAAAGAATTGGATTAGGATTACTGTATTTATAGTATTTTTAATCCTCTCTGTTTCATCAGTGATTGTCTGGAGTTTTCGCTGGGTAATGCTTGCTATACTACTTATCTTATTAGCCGTAAATGGGACGGTTTCTCTTCTCCTTAAGAAAACGAATAGCAAACAATACAAAGCTTCTACAATCGTGTGGAGGTCCATAATGATGATATTGGCATTTGTATTTGTCCTTTCACCTGTCATTATTTTTCCACAGCATCCATCACCAAAAGTGACAGGAGAATATGAAGTCGCAACCACTACTGACACATATATTGACAAGAATCGTATTGAGGAATTTACTGACAATGGGGACAACAGAAGTGTCAATGTGGAATTTTGGTATCCCCAAAACGCAGATGGAACATACCCTCTATTAGTGTTCTCACACGGAGCATATGGTATCAAGACAAGCAACAGATCTACTTATACTGAGCTGGCAAGCCACGGATATGTAGTCGTTTCCATCGACCATCCCTATCACTCCTTCTTTACTCGTTCAGAGGATGGAACAGTAACTATGATCAATTCAGATTTTAGAAATGAATTCGAAAATACGAATAAAGGTGTTTACTCGAATGAAGAACGGTACAATATCATTCAAAAATGGATGAAACTGCGGACAGACGATATGAATTTTGTCATTGATACAATCCTTAAAAAAGCTAAAAATGACAATACCCCTCTATATCAACATATCAATACAGAGAAAATCGGTGTGTTCGGGCACTCAATGGGCGGTGCTGCAAGTGTGTGGCTAGGCAGAGAGCGTAATGATATACGTGCAGTTGTAAATATTGATGCTCCGTTCTTTAGTGAGCTTGTTTATAAGAAAGACATAGATGATTTTGTAGCTAGTAGCAAAGACTTTACGACTCCACTTCTGAACATTTATTCTGACGATGTTTGGAGACAGCTCGAAAATAATTCCCTTTATATAGCAAACAACCCCAATAATGAACACTTCAAAGAAGCATATACTGTTCATTTTCAAGGAGCAAAACATTTAAGTTTGACCGATTTATCGCTTTTCTCTCCAATACTGACTAATATTCTACAAGGAGGAAAAGCCGACATTGATAAATATTACTGCATTGAAACTGAAAATGAACTGATTCTTAAATTTTTCGACTTTGAATTAAAAGGAGTCGGCCATTTTACTCCCAAAGAGACATATTGAACGAAGTTTCTACCGTAACTTGCACTTTGTCGTCTCTTTATTAAGAAGACGGTAACACCTCCTGTCAAATACTTGTATAAATTTAATAGAAGACTGGAAGCCTATTAACTCTAGAGCAATGTTTAATGGGCTTCCTCTATCAAATTACTCGAATTAGTGTCTTGTATAATGCTCTATCTTTTCTAGACAAAATAACAACTGGGATAAGTACTAAGGATAAATAGTCCTCCTAGAATCATAGAATCGCTTGTGCGAATGCTTATCCTGGCAAGGTGAAGGTTGGTGAAGATCAAGAAGAAAAAATGTTCGATAAAGCTGCATTGAAAGAGTTTTTAGAACCAGTTGCACAATGGACCGAGCAACACAATATACCAAACAACCGAATTATTGCTGAAGAGTTTGGAATTAACAGAATGGTTGGCGGAGCCGATCAATATGTAAAGGATTTAATTGATATTTTCGATGATTATGGCTGGCACTGGGCATTTTATGCATTTCGTGAAGATACGTGGGAAGGTATGGATTTTGAATTAGGAAGTCAACCAGTCAAGGGGGCATATTGGAAAGCTAAGGAAGAAGGCAAACTACCAGATAGAAAAGATATAGAAGTGGATAATTCGATTTGGGATGCATTGAAAAAAGGACTGAACAAATGACCTTGTTCGATACACTTAGTTCAGAATAAAATAATATTATCGTAGTACAAACACAATAGTTTGTACTACTTTTTTATTCTAGAAATAAGTGGACAAGGTATTCCTTAAACCTATAAAAGTTTTTTCATATTATTCTTTTGTCAAATGACTGTAACATTCCTCTTTTAAAATACAAGTAATAAATTCATTTTAAAAGAGGTTATATAATGAAAAGAATCAGCAAATATAGAAAAGCCAACGTGTCAATAATTATACTAGTAGTTAGTTTAGTTTTACTTTCTGTTTTTTTTATAAGACTATTTCAAAAAGAAAATAAAGAAATTCATTTTATAGATGAAATTGCTCCTATAGCTGTAGAATTAAACCGACAAACAGGTGGAGTGCTTCCGAGTATAACAATTGCGCAGGCTATATTAGAATCGAATTATGGCAAAAGCGAATTGGCAATAAAAGCAAATAATTTATTTGGGATAAAAGGTAGCTATAAAGGCAATTCAGTAAAAATGACAACTATGGAATATAAAAACAATAAAAGTTATACAATAGAAACTGAATTTAGAGCTTATCCAGATTTGAAAAGTGCATTTATTGACCATACTAAATTAATTTTAGAAGGGACGAGTTGGAATGAGCATCAATATTATGATGTTCTTGCTGCAACGAATTATCAGGAAGCAGCCCATGCTTTGAAAAAAAATCACTATTCCACAGATCCTATGTATCCTGAAAAACTAATTTCTATTATAGAACAGTATAATTTAGGGAAATATGACAATTAGGAGATAAATATAATGAATGTACTTATCGCTGATGATGAACTAGATATGTTAAAGATTTTACAAAGTTATTTCAAAAAGGAAGGATTTACGGTATTTACGGCTACAAATGGATCAGAGGCCCTTGATATTTTCTATAATCAAAAAATTGATTTGGCCATTTTGGATTGGATGATGCCAGGAAAAGATGGGATTACTGTTTGCCGCGAAATGAAGAAGACTCAAAAAATTAAAGTATTAATACTAACGGCTAGAGATACAGGAGAAGATGAATTTATTGCCCTATCTGATGGCGCTGATGATTATGTAAATAAACCATTTTATCCAAAAGTTTTATTAATGAGGGCGAAAAAATTGTTGCAAATGGAATCCATTCAACGAATAAACGATGTTTCATTTGATATTTCAAGCAAACGTGTATGGAGATTTGGAAAAGAATTAATTTTAACAAAGACCGAATTCGAGCTTTTACGTATATTTAGTCAAAATAGAAGACAAATATTAACGAGAGATCAACTACTTGATTTAATATGGGGAATGGACTACGAGGGTGATCCACGGACGGTAGATACACATATTCGGCGTCTACGTGAAAAAATTGGAGAGGATATTATCCAAACGCATCGAGGAGTTGGATATAGTACAAGAGAATGAAATCAAAAATTGGAACAAAATTAACTATTTATATAACTCTTGTTGTTATCATCACCTTTAGCATCTCACTTGCGGTAAGTCAGTTTTTTCTACCAAAATATTATCTTCATCAATTGAACCAAAAAGTAAATAATGCTTTTTCAGTATATCAGGAATTTGAGGATAAGAGTTTGGTTGAGGATCAATTTGATGTAACTATTCTTTCAGTATCGCTAAAAGATAATATTAATGTCCTAAATGAAAATTTAAAACAGCAACTTGCAAGAGAACATATTGCACTTAATAAATTTTGGGTTTCCGAAGAAGTATTACAAAAAGTTAATGAGGATAAAATTGTAGGCAAGCTTTATAATCAAGGAAAACAAAAGTCCAGTTTTATCGCACATTATTCAAAAGATGATAATCAGTTAATAATGATTGGAGCCTCAATGGCTAATTTTATTGATATAGCTTATTTTATTAATCGTTTTAACATATTCTTTTTGATAGTCAGTATCTTACTGATTATTATTATTACTGCCTTTTTATCTCGAAAACTCACAAGACCGTTAAATGAACTCAAAAATGTTGCAAAAGAAATTGGCGAGTTGGATTTTAAACAGGCTGAAATTCGGACTGGAGATGAAATCGAGGACCTTGCAAGAAGTATTAATAAAATGAGTAAGGCACTTGAAAAAGCGCAACAAGATTTATCTAAAAGGAACATTGACTTAAAGCAATTTATGATAGGTTTAACCCATGAGCTTAAAACTCCTTTAGCATTAGTTAGAGTATATTCAAGTGGAATTGAAGATGGTATGGATGATGGAACTTATCTTGCAACCATTAACAAGCAAGTTGATAGAATGGAAAAAATAATTATAGATATGCTTTATTTCGCCAAAACAGAAGAAAACGATTCTAATAAAACAACCTTTGATTTAATTATGTTGATTAATGAAATACTGAATAACTATCGACATATACAAGGAGAAAAACACATTTATTTTAAAACTGAAGTTACTGAATATATACTGACGGCTGAACAAGATAAAGTACAATTCATATTTGAAAATATGATTAGTAATGCAGTCAAATACTCTTCTGGAAATAAAATTCAGATCTGCTTTGGTCAAGACAGTGTATTTGAAATTAGTAATGAAACCACGCTTACAGACATTTCCAGAATATGGCAGCCTTTTTATGTTGGAGAAAGTTCTCGTGACAAGAACTTTTCAGGTACTGGACTTGGACTTGCAACAGTTAAAAGCCTTGCTGAACAATTAGGATATTCAGTTCAAGCAAGGCTATCTAACGGTAAAATCAATTTTGAAATTAATTTTGCTAATCATGATTGTTTTGATGCGTATTAAATCATGCTGTTGCCAATTACAAGATTAAGTTAATGTGCCTTCAAAATCAATTTTACCTAGGCATAATTGTGTCCGGAATCGGCTTTTTGCTTAGGCCTGCGTGAGGGCCGACACGATGTCGGTCATTTCGGTAATGCCACAGGACGTGGCGTTTTTACCGATGCAGGCCAGTTAGCCATTATCGCATGTAGCTACAGGGAAAGAAATTAAAATATGTAAAATCAATTGCTATGAATATATTCTAATGAATAAATTTCATCATATCCCTCTCTTTCATAGCAATTGATTATTTGTACACATTATTTTGATGAATTACCAGTTGAAGAGTTGATGGCTGTATTTTGTAATGATTGATTCATTTGTTGTGAAGATTGGTTTGCTTGCTGTGAAGATTGGTTCATTTGTTGTAAAGGCTGAGACATTCGCTGCGATGCTTGTGCCATTTGTTGCACTGGCTGCATCATTTGTTGAGCATTCTGTAGATTTAATTTGTTTGAAATATTTTTTGTGAATTGTTGAAGAGTACCATTTTGCAACCCTCTAGCTACACTCAAAATAGCAGCTCCAATTACGCCCCATGCAAGGAATTTCACTAATGAAAACCTCCTTTCTTAATTAAAGTATTTGGAAACAAATTTAGTATTGTACAAACAGGCTGATACTATAATGAACATTTTTTGGATTATTAATGTTTCAATACTTTACATAACTCGAGCATCTATGGCGGTTGTTCTTCTTTCTACTATTCCATTCTCATTAAATGTTCATTTTACGAAGTAGGTGTTGAAGTACACTACCAGCCGTTTTAGAAAAATATAACATTTGCTTAGTTTCATCAGCCTCAATATAAAGGTCGCTACCATTCTGTTCAGACTGGTAACGACCTTTTTGCTCAAAATCATGTTGCTCAACTTACGATCCCCAGGGTCGTGTGGAGCCAGTCGAAGATGGTCTGGTGAAGCAAACGCATTGCGCCCATATGGCAGTGCTCTCCAGCACCATCAGCGTTCCGCATCACGACATGCTTGTGCGGACCTTTTAGCTCAGACGCAAGCTTGCTTGCCTGCCCCTTGAACACAAGATCGTTCTCTCCCTCAAGAATTAGAGCGGGGGACTTGATTTTGTGCATGTCTTCAGTGGTGAGGGTAAACTGCTCGCTCTTACGGATGTATTCAGGTTCATTTGAAGTGCCAAACACCCACACACCGTTCTGCAGTGCCCAGCGAGCATAAGTGTCGTGTTTCTTAATCCATTCGAGTACGGGTATCGCCTGCTCATCGTGTCCGGCTTTGATCCACTCTACGAGGAATTCTGGAAGCGGAGGATACGTAGCGAAAAAGCTAGTCACACCGTCGTCAAGTACGATCGCTGCCGGACGATGATCAAAAGCCGCTGTCCGAGCGCACAGATATCCGCCCATGCTATACCCAAACAGCACAATATTGGACTTGTCGACCTCAGGACGTGTCTCAGCGTAATCCATGACAGGACCGAGTACTGCTTCCCAGTCCGGACGGTAGGGCACTTTCTTCTCGCGTATCATGCGACCCGTACCAGGACCGTCATACAGGATCACGTTAAAACCGCGCCGTAACGCTGCTGCGCCAATGACGTAGTAGCCTTCCTCTGTCGTCGAGTCAAATCCATTGGTGTATATGAGAGTCGGCCGGGGCTTCCCGCTGTCGTCCACGAGGAGTAGATATCCAGGGAGCTTATCTTCGCCGTAAGGGATGGATATCTCCTCGAATGGGCCATCCATCAGTTTGCCTGCCTTCACAAACGCCTCACGAGAAAGACCGAACAGCTCGGGAACGTGTGGATCGTTTAGGGGATCTTTGCGACGGTAAAATTCAGCACTACGATAGTAGGCCGAAGCGCGTAAGAATGCCTCCCGTGCGCTAATCTTGTCTCCATACTCGAAGGAATATTTACCGCGTTCATAAATACTGTCTGCGATAGCTTTCCACTCTCTCATCCATGCTTCTTCATCACCCTCTGGGATTGCCGCAGCGGTCAATAACACTTCGTTGAGATCAGCGCCGTTGTCAACTGCGAATCCAGCGGCACGCAATGTTTCGAAATTAAATGATGTATCTTTGAAAAAAAAATTCTTAACAAAAGCTTCCTTTTGACAATCAATTTCCTTTTTAGAGGATGGTTCATACATCGAAGCATTTATTGGGGCTGTATACGCTGGAGATACTCCTGATGATGCATACCTCCCAGCATTTACTGGAGCTGTATATGCTGGGGATACTGCGGATGGTGTATACATTTGAAGTGTTGGTTTCATAAAGATAACTGGGTATCCATAATACCAATATTGGTTGAGATATTGGTCATACATGTTCTCCCCTACTTTCCAAATATTTTTCTCAGGTAACTCAATCAATTATGCCTCGGCATAATTGCGTCCGGAATCGACTTTGTGCTTTGGCCTGCGTGAGGGCCGACACGATGTAGGTCATTTCGGTAATGCCACAGGACGTGGCGTTTTTACCGATGTAGGTCAGTTAGCCTTAATCGCATGTATGCGATTAAGGGCTAACATCCTTTATTAACTCCTTGCCGATTTCAGTGACATCCACCGGAGGCTTTAACTTGTTTCAGCGGATGTTTGAACACCTACTGAAAAGTAAGCTTAAATCCGCTTCATCTCACAACTATAGAAGTGGGAAACTTCGTACCTGTCGCTATGCTTTCTGTACAATAGAAATTTGCTAAAAGAAGTTAAGGAATAGGTTAATATCATGCACAGTCTATGAAATTGGGATAGAAAAGTGTTAGGTAGGTGCCTACTCTTTAATAAAAAACAGCTCAACCTTAAAATAAGTTTGTAAAATACTTTGTGAAAATTTCAAGCCGAAATACTCTATTTTTCTTATTTAATCTTTTCGAGTGTAGCTATAAGTAAAGTTTAATCAAAAACACCTCATAAACCTTTATTTTACGATAAATAAAAAGAACCCATTTTAAAAAAAGTTTGATCAACATGGATTCTTATCAGCAGATATAAGTTTCGGTTTTATAAAAAAGATTGATTACTTTCTACCTAATCTTACTCAACAATCGCTCCGATTGGATATGAATTTAACTAGTACCTAACATTTGTTCATGATAGTGTATACCGATTTTTATCAATTATGCCTCGGCATAATTGCCTTCGGAGGATTTAACTTCTTTCAAAAGAAGTTAATCTTTTTCTAACGCATTCTATGATAGATATCGCAACCCCTATTAACTTTTCTTTCATTGAAAACTCCAAAAACATACTAACATTAGTAGTACAAACCAAGGCCATGGTTTGTGCTACTATTTTTTTATAGTAGAAGTGAAGAAAAGCCGACCAGCCTCTGGGACCATTTGTGAGTCCGTATATAAAACCGGCTAACTTCATGCCCTTATATGAATC
>NZ_JBFTHS010000037.1:0-48468 GCF_056394365.1 Lysinibacillus sp. 10T31 | reverse complement strand
ACAACAAGCGATTGAGGATTATATCCAGTTTTACAATAACGATAGATACCAAGAACGATTAAACGGCTTAAGCCCATTAGAATACAGGGCTAAAGCCGCTTAAAAGCTTTTTATTATTTCCACTGTCTACTTGACAGGGAGCAGTTCAGGCTACTTAAATGGTGAGAGGGGTTTTTTATTTTTTCGTTGTTATGCGGAGATAAAAACCTTGCTGCACTTTGTTAGCGTTTTGTGCCTTTGAATGGGCAAGGAGCATATATTCTCGGCCTGGAGTTAAAGGTTTTGATGGAGTTATAGTTAATGAACGACCATCTACGTTAGCTGTAATAGGCACTTCATTACCACCTAAAGCAATTAGCTGAATCTTATCCTCAGACATTTGTGAAGAAAGTGTAGAAGGGACTTTCACAGTTAATTTTTTAGTATCCGAAACATTTTTTAAACTTGCAAGCTCTTTATAATTTGTATATTGTGCTTTAATTGCATCATAATGTGCCTGGAAAATAGGAGCAGTTTTTGTTTGAATGTTCGGTTTTACCCCAACATCATTAATTGTTTTCCCTAATGGACCTGTAAAATTACCGATTGTAAGCTTTAAATAGCTACCATCCTGCAGTTCAAAAAAGCCCTGCATACAGCCTTTTCCATACGTAGTTTCTCCATATAAAATAGCAGATTGCTGATCTTGTAATGTTGCTGCTAACATTTCAGAGGCGCTAGCACTATAGCGGTTTACGAGAATACGTGTATCAGCTGGGAATTTTTCATTCTGATTGACTGCACGTACTTTATAAGAGGCATGTGCTTCTTCCAATAAAAAGGCGATTTTCGCTTTTGGGAAAAGCCCTGTAATCTCCTGAGCCGTTGTTACATAGCCTCCGCCATTGTTTTGTAAATCCAATATAAAAGAAGTTGCACCACGCTGTTTTAACTGAATTAGCGCATCCTTAACAAGCTTTGCACCGTCTTCTGAGAAGGATGACATAGCAATATATCCAACATTCCCAAATAGTAATCCAGATTCAACATTCGGTAATGTGAATTTTTTTCTTGTAATGGTTGAAGTAGAATTTGTACCATCTGCATGTCGCAGTGTCACTTCTATTTTAGTGTTTTCATCACCAACTAATAGGGATGAGGCTTCTTGAGTAGAGCTTCCTGCTAAGGATTGCCCGTTAATGGCAATAATAGTGTCTCCAGCAACTACACCAGCATCAAAGGCACCGCTATTCTCAAACACTTGTAAAATATGAATGCCATCTTCATGTTCTTCGATGATTACACCAATCCCAATTGTAGATAGTTCGATGCTATTGATAAATGCCTCAAATTCCGTTTTCGTAAAATATGTAGAATAAGGATCTAACATATCAATAATTTCAGGAATCGTTTTAGCTTTTTTCAAATCTCCATGGATGGTTCCAACATAATTTTCCTCAATAATTCCCTTGATTTCCTTTACAAGCTGTTGTTCATTGCTTGCAGCAGAAGCATTTGTAAATGGAAAGATGAAAAAGCTTAGAACGAATACGAAAGACAACAATACTTTTTTCATAGGACACCTCTTTTCAAATTATCTTTATTATACATGAATTTCCATATAACCGTGAATAGGAAAAGGAGGGAATTACCTGCAAAAAAAAGAATCTACTAGCCTTTTGCGAAAAAGAAAGTTTATGCAAGATTCATAGACAGTCGTTGTCTAAAAGAAACTTGAAGTTATTCGCAAAAAGCAAGTAGATTCTAGTTAGATGAAGAACTTTTATTTTTTTATTAGCTTATGAATGATCAAGCCGATAAGCGCACCGATTATTGCAGGTACAAGCCATGCCAGACTTTGCTCGTATAATGGTAAAGCTTTTAAAATGTTCACATATGGTGTAATTGTAATCTTCATTTCCTTTAAACCATCATTCAGACTAACGAAGAATGTAGGAATTAATGCTAAAATGTAAACAATTTTTCCACCTTTAAAGAAGTTATCGAAAAGCGACAGAACCATTAACACCATCGCTAACGGATAGATGATTAATAATACAGGTAGTGAGGCACTAATAATTGTTTCAAGACCAACGTTTGTTATAGCGGCACTGAAAATTGTGAAAATTACCAAAAATGTTTTATACGAAATTTTTGGAAATAGTTTATTGAAAAATTGAGCGTTAGCAGTTAGTAAACCTACAGCAGTAGATATACATGCTAGTAAAATTGTGGCAGATAATATTACACTTCCAAGTTTTCCGAAAAGAACTTCAGCGGACTTCGCAATAATAGTACCACCATTATCAAAAGTACCAATTGCATCAATACTAGTGTTACCAATTTGTCCAAGTGAGATATAGACAAATGATAAGCCAAGAGCGGCAACAATTCCTGCGAAAATTGTAGTTTTGACTTGCTTTTTAGTATCTGACATACCCATGTCGCGCAATGCTTGCAAAATAACGATCCCGAAAACGAGTGCACTTAGTACATCCATTGTTAAGTAGCCTTGAACAAAGCCCTCAGTCAACGGTGACTTAGTGTATTTTCCTATAGCTGCCCCCGGTTCACCCATTGGAGAAATAAAGCTTTTAATCGCTAGTAATAAAATAACGGCCAATAGAACAGGCGTTAAAATTTTCCCTACGCGATCGACAAGCTTAGAAGGGTTAATAGCTAAGAATAGTATAAAGGCAAAGAATATTACAGAAGTAATGAAAAGAGGTGCCCAATGATCTGCTGCTGCCTCTGGGAGAAATGGAGCGATCCCAATTTCATAAGATACAGAACCTGTACGCGGCACTGCAAAAAATGGTCCAATCGCTAAATATACGATGGATGTAAAAATAACACCAAAGGTAGGGCTGACACGATTAGCAAGTATTTGTAAATCGCCACCTGCTTTCGCAATAGCAACGATTGCTAATAACGGTAATCCAACACCTGTTATTAAGAAACCAATCATTGCTATCGTTATATGTTCACCAGCTTGTTGACCTAATAATGGGGGGAAGATAATATTTCCAGCACCTAAAAATAAGGCAAATAATAGTAAACCTACTGCCAAATTTTCTTTGATGAAAAGCAAAATGTTTTTCATAAAAATTAAAACTCCTTTAAGATTGAAAAGATAAAACTTTCTAAAAATTTTAAATACAGAAGTGATGTTATCATATGAATACTAATCTTGCAATTAATATTCTGTTACAATTTGTAAGAATCTGTCGGAATCAGTAAGTTTCATAAATTGTTTGAAAAATAGTCAGTTTTTCCGATATCTGATTTTTAAAATATCTAGTATGATAGACACACAAGGAAATATTTTAGCACGAACGGAGGCAAATTGGTATGAAAAAGACAAAAAAATTAAGAATCCTTGCTTTAAGCACTATAGCTACTTCTTTTTTAGCATTACAGACCGCAGAAGCAGCTACTTATACCGTACAAAAAGGAGATACTTTATCTAAAATCGCTACAAATCATAAAGTAACAGTACAAGACATAAAAACTTGGAACAATTTAATGAATGATATGATTTATGTCGCACAAAAGCTTGAAGTTTCAAAACAAGCTACTAATGAAACGGTAAAACCTTCAAATCCATCAACAACAAACCCATCAACAACAAAACCGACAACACCATCAAAACCGACAGCTGTTTCCCATACAGTAGTTAAAGGCGATTCATTATCCAAAATCGCTAACCAATATAACGTGACAATAAAGGAACTTAAAGACTGGAATGGTCTAACGGTAGACACTATCTACATTGGACAGGTATTAAAATTATCTTCAGTAGCTTCAGTACCCGAGGGTGAAACAGTACATAATAACGGAACTTCAGGTGCGGGAACATCATCAGGAACGTCTAAAGATCCCACAGCTAATGGACAAGCTGTTAATAAGAAAACAGTAGAAGTAGCTAATTCATTAGTAGGAACACCATATCTCTACGGCGGCAACACACCTGAAGGTCTAGATTGCAGTGGCCTTATTTACTATGCCTTTAATCAAGGTGGCTTAAAAATTGGAAGAGAAAGTAGCGAAGGATATTTTTACGGTAATACAACACAAGTAAAAAATCCGATTGAGGGAGATTTAGTGTTCTTCCAAAATACGTATAAAGATGGTATCTCTCATATGGGTATTTATATAGGTAACAATAAATTTATCCATGCAGGGGCAGACGGTGTTGAAATTTCGGACGTTACATACTCTTACTGGTCTACAAGATTAGTAGCGTATAAACGATTCGACGCTATCAAATAAAGTAAAAGCGATTTTTGCATATACATGCAGAAATCGCTTTTTTTATGGAGTTAGTTAGAATCGATGAAAGGAAGGTGATTTTACGGGAGGGAAGTGAATACTCTGCGTGAGGGGATCGAACGCGGGAGGGACGGAAATACTCGCGGAAGGGAAATGAATATCCCGCGATGGGCGGAAATACTCGCGGAATGGAAGTGAATACYCGCGGGAGGCAGAGATACCTGTGGAATGGAAGTGAATACCCGCGGGATGGACGGAAATACCGCGCAGTGGGCGGAAATACTCGCGGAAGGGGATCGAATACCCGCGGGAGGCAGAGAGAGACCCGCGGGAGGGAAGTGAATCCCGTGCGTGGGTCGGAAATACCCGCGGGAGGCAGAGATACCTGTGGAATGGAAGTGAATACYCGCGRAAGGGACGTAAATACTCGCGGAAKRGAAGTGAATACCGCGCGATGGACGGAAATACTCGCGGAATGGAAGAGAATACTCGCGAAAGGGACGTAAATACTCGCGGAAGAGAAGAGAATACTCGCGAAAGGGACGTAAATACTCGCGGAATGGAAGTGAATACCGCGCGATGGACGAAAATACTCGCGGAATGGAAGTGAATACCGCGCGATGGACGGAAATACTCGCGGAAKRGAAGTGAATACCCGCGGGAGGGAAGTGAATCCCGTGCGTGGGTCGGAAATACCCGCGGAAGAGAAGTGAATACTGCGCGATGGACGTAAATACTCGCGAAAGAGAAGTGAATACCGCGCGATGGRCGGAAATACTCGCGGAAGAGAAGAGAATACTCGCGAAAGGGACRGAAATACTCGCGGAAGAGAAGAGAATACTCGCGAAAGGCAGAGGAATACTCGCGGATGAGAAGAGAATACTCGCGAAAGGGACGTAAATACTCGCGGAAGGGAAGTGAATACCGCGGGATGGGCGGAAATACTCGCGGAAGGGAAGTGAATACTGCGCGATGGACGTAAATACTCGCGGAAGGGAAGTGAATACCCGCGGAAGAGAAGAGAATACTCGCGAAAGGGACGAAAATACTCGCGAAAGGGACGTAAATACTCGCGGAAGAGAAGAGAATACTCGCGAAAGGGACGTAAATACTCGCGGAATAGAAGTGAATACCGCGCGATGGACGGAAATACTCGCGGAAGAGAAGAGAATACCTCGCGATGGGCGGAAATACTCGCGGAAGAGAAGAGAATACTCGCGAAAGGGACGAAAATACTCGCGGAAGAGAAGAGAATACTGCGCGATGGACGTAAATACTCGCGAAAGAGAAGTGAATACCGCGCGATGGGCGGAAATACTCGCGGAAGAGAAGAGAATACTCGCGAAAGGGACAGAAATACTCGCGAAAGGCAGAGGAATACTCGCGAAAGGCAGAGGAATACTCGCGGAAGAGAAGAGAATACTCGCGAAAGGGACAGAAATACTCGGGGAAGAGAAGAGAATACTGCGCGATGGACGTAAATACTCGGGGAAGAGAAGAGAATACTCGCGGAAGGGACGAAAATACCCCCGAAAGGGAAATGAATACCCGCGCAAGGCAATGAAAAAAATCCCTTCTTTCTATGAAAAAAGAAGGGATTTTGATATTTTATTCCGCATTAACGGGCAGTAATTTATCTGTACCGAAAGCGAAGCGTCAGGTACAAGGCTCTCCTTCAAATGCAGGAGAATAACTGCCCGTAAATGCCCGATTGGGGAAGTACTGATTAAAGTTTCACTTTATTGTGTTACGCGTGCTGTCCAACGAGAAAGATCGGCATCTTTTGCGTCAACAAGCTCTGCAGGGAAGACAAATGTCCAAGGCTTCGTTGAGTTCGGTTGTACAGTTAATACTGGATCCATTGTAAATGAACCAGTAGCAATTTGTTTACCTGTTGCATCTATAATTTCTAGTGGTAATTGTTCTAGATTAATAGCTTTATTGTGTCCATTACGGATAAAAATCGATACATTTAGGTTGCCGTTATCAGCCAGCTTTGCTTGTAAGCCAGTGAAGTTTACTTCAGTTTCACCTAACTTTGGTAAAGTATCGACGATTTTAGCTAGCTCTTCTTTTTGAGCTGCCGGTAATTGTTTTTCCCATGATGGATCTAGTTCTAATTGATGACCACGAAGGGAAACAAGATTGAAGGCAATTTTCCAACCATCTTCAGGAACTTCATCTACTTTAATTGTAGATTTTTCAAATTCGAACACCCATGGGCGAGCGCTTTCTGCTGGAATTGTGCCAAGTGCTTTAAAATCGAATTTTTTAGATGCTATAAGCTCGTCATCTTTATCCATGATAAATAGCTCAATTTCTCCTAGCTCGATTGCTTGTGCTAAGGATGAGCGGAAAAATGCACGAACAAGCCATTTACCAGAGCGTTGGTTTTCTTCAATACTAATAGAAGAAAGAGATAATTGATTTGGTTTCAATGGTTCTAGCTCATTTGCAAGGAAGTTAAAAATGTATTTTTGCTCCTGTGGTACATCCCAATCTGGATGGAATGAAAGCTTTGTCTCAACATCGCGGTTATCGCCAGAATTAGTTGAAGCGTTTCCTAGTAAGTCTTTTGAGTCAATTGTGTTTTCTTGAACGATTTTGTCCGATTTTTTAAAGAATGAAAATAAGCCCATTATTGTACCTCCTGTTGTGCCTCAATTTGTTTCATGAAGCCAGTAATCTCTATTATAATAGAACGACGTAATTCTTGGAAATTCTTACCGAATAACTCAAGTCCTTCACGTTGGTAAATTCGCATTGGATCTTCTTGCTGATAATGACGTAAACCAATACCTTCTTTTAAATGAGCCATTACCTCCAAGTGTTTCACCCAGCCACTATCTATGTAACTAAGCATTATTTGGGGAAGGACTGCTATTACTTGTTCATTTTCAGCGAATTGCTCTATACGATTGAGCAGTTCTTGTTCAGAAGGTTGAATGTCAGCTAAAATTTGTTTTACTTTGCCCGCTTCTCGGTCAATTGTGACAGGTGTATTGAAAAGTGAGTTAAGCGAGCTCTCCATTTGATCATAATTCCATTCAATGGAACTAATTTCTTCTGGTGCAGCGTCAAGAACAGCAAACTCAACCGTTTCACGAAGCATTTTTTTAAGCTCGCCCATTAAGTCTTCCCCAGCTAAGATTTTGTCACGTAGACCATAAATAACTGTACGTTGGTCGTTGATAACATCATCTAATTTTAGGTTGTATTCACGCATACCGTATTGGGAGCCCTCAACGATTCGTTGTGTACGGTTAATGAGTTCTTGAGCATCTTTATTTTGAATAATGCCCTGTTCGTTGACAACCATTTTTGCTGAGAATTTTTCAACTTCGTCTTTTGCATAACGACGGAACATATCATCTTCAATAGAGAGAATGAAGCGGCTTTCACCTACGTCGCCTTGACGACCTGAACGACCACGTAGTTGATTATCTACACGGCGGCTTTCATGCTTCTCGGTACCGATGACATATAGACCTCCAAGTGCATGAACTTCTTCGCCTAACACGATATCTGTACCACGACCAGCCATATTGGTAGCTACAGTAATACGACCTTTTTGACCTGCTTGAGAAATAAGCTCAACCTCTTGTTGCACTGTTTTTGCATTTAGTAATTGGAATTTTAAGCCTGCTTTTTTCAAGGAATCGGCAACAGTTTCAGATTGCAGTATTGACGTTGTCCCAATTAAGACGGGTTGTCCCTTTTCGTGACGACTTTTAGCTTCAGCTGCTACATACTTATATTTATCTTCTTGTTTGTTGAAAATAATATCAGGCTGATCGACACGTTGACGAGGACGGTTTGTTGGAATTTGAATAACTTCCATGCCGTACACTTCTCGAATTTCCTTTTCCTGTGTTTTCGCAGTACCCGTCATCCCAGAAAGCTTCGGATACATACGGAAATAGTTCTGAATTGTAATTTGTGCCTGTGCTTTATTTTCTTCAGTAATCGTTACATTTTCTTTTGCTTCAATCGCTTGATGTAAGCCATTAGATAGTGAACGACCTTCTAAAATACGACCTGTGAACATATCAACGAGCTCGATTTTGTCATCCTTTACGATGTAATCAACATCACGTTGAAACATGACATGTGCACGAACTGCTTGGATAACATAATGGAAAAGTGATTGGTGCTCTAAGTCATACAAATTATCTATATTGAATGCAGCCTCAACTTTTTCAATACCTTTATCTGTTAGGGAAGTAGCTTTCGTTTCATCATCAAAATCATAATCTTCATCTACTTTGAAGCGTTTTGCTAACATAGATGCGATGCGATGTAATTCATCGTTAGAAGGCATTTTACCAGCGATAATCAGTGGTGTTTTTGCCTCATCGATAAGTACACTATCTACTTCATCAATAATGGCGAAGTGATAAGGACGCTGTACTTTATCAGCTAAGCTATATGCCATATTATCACGCAAGTAATCGAAACCGAATTCAGTCCCTACACCATATGTAATATCTGCATTATAGGCTTCCTTTTTTTCGTCTGCCTCCATCATTGGTAAATTTAAACCAACTGTTAAGCCAAGGAAACGGTGAATCTGTCCAACGAGCTCAAAGTCACGTTTAGCTAGATAATCATTTACAGTAATAACATGAACACCTTTGCCTTCTAATGCACGTACATATGAGGGAAGGGAAGCAACAAGCGTTTTACCTTCACCTGTAGGCATTTCAGCGATATTGCCTTCAGTTAAAACAAGACCACCAATAAGCTGTACATCAAAATGACGCATTCCTAATACACGTTTTGAGGCTTCGCGTACAACAGCAAAAGCGTCTGGGATGATGGATGTAATAGGCTCACCTTGTTGTAAGCGATCTTTGAAAATAAAAGTCATTTCTCGTAATTCCGCATCTGACTTGTTGACATATTTTTCTTCGAGATTATTAATTTGTTCTACTATTTTATAGTAGTGTTTCAATTGACGAGCACTTGTTTGCTCTTTATTACTTTTGAAAATTGAGAACATGAAATATACGCTCCTTTAAAGTTGTCTAAATGCTAGACACTACATTATTCTATCAAATTTTACGAAAGGTGACTACATTTGACATGCAGCATTCTTCCAATCTGAAAAAAGAGGAATAATATTTGTGAAATGGTGGAAAATAAATAGAAAAAGTATATTTCGGCGCCTGTTCATGCTATAATCAATTTGGATTTAAATGTAGATTATTTTTTGAGGAGGAGAGACATGCTCTACGTGTCTATAATAGCAGCGTTTGTTGCTTCAATATTGTTAACTCCACTAGTTAAACGATTAGCGTTCAAAATAGGTGCTGTCGATGCACCGAACTATCGAAAAGTACATGCACGAATTATGCCAAGACTTGGAGGATTGGCGATATTCCTTTCATTTTTAATAGCTGTGGCTATATTCCAGCCAATTTTGATAATCAATGAAAATGGTAGTAATTTTTTACTTGCAATTATTATTGGTGCTTGCATTATCGTAGCAACAGGTGTCGTAGATGATATGCGTGAAATTTCCGCAAAGGCCAAATTAGTTGGCCAGCTTCTTGCGGCACTTATCGTTATTTTTGTAGGTGGTATTCAAATTGATATGATTACCTTACCATTTGTAGGTGAATTAAATTTTGGATTCCTAAGTATTCCTTTGACAATTCTTTGGATTGTTGGGATTACCAATGCCATTAATTTAATTGATGGCTTAGATGGACTCGCGGCAGGTGTTTCAACGATTGCCCTTATTACTTTAGCTGTCATGGCAATTATTATGGGCAATATGTTCGTTTTAGCAATCGCAGCCATCTTAGCAGCAGCAACATCTGGATTTTTATTTTACAATTTCCACCCAGCGAAAATCTTCATGGGTGATACAGGAGCATTATTCCTTGGCTTTATGATATCAGTGCTCGCATTGCTTGGATTTAAAAATATTACGTTTGTTGCATTAATTATCCCAGTTATTATACTAGGTGTACCAATTTCTGATACATTCTTTGCGATTGTACGTCGTGTACGTATGAAGAAAAAATGGTCCGATCCAGATAAATCACACTTACATCACCGTTTACTGGATATGGGCTTCACACATCGTCAAACGGTACTCATTATTTATGGGATTGCCATCATGTTTGGATTAGCAGCCATCATTTTCTCTATGGCAAAGGTATGGGGTGCGATTTTACTCGTTGCAGTTATTTTAACAGCCATTGAGATTTTTGTTGAAGTCATCGGACTCGCTGGTAAAAACTATAAGCCATTATTGAATTTTGTTCGGATATTCAGTAAATAATAAAGTTCAAAGCAATCACACATTTTTGTGTGATTGCTTTTTTTGTTGACACTTTTTAGAACGATTTTTGGGGAATACCTGCGGAAGGCGGAGATACTTGCGGAAGGGAAGCGAATACTCGCGGAAGGGAGAGGAATACTCGCGGAAGGGAGAGGAATACTCGCGGAAGGGAGAGGAATACTCGCGGAAGGGAAGCGAATACTCGCGGAAGGAAGAGAAATACTCGCGGGAGTGAAGCGAATACTCGCGGAAGATAAGCGAATACTCGCGAAAGGAAGAGGAATACTCGCGGAAGTGAAGCGAATACTCGCGGAAGGCAGAAGAATACTCGCGAAAGGAAAGCGAATACTCACGGAAGTGAAGCGAATACTCGCGGAAGGGAGAGGAATACCCGCGGAAGTGATGCGAATACTCACGGAAGGAAGAGATACTCGCGGAAGTGAAGCGAACACTCGCGAAAGGAAGAGATACTCGCGGAAGTGAAGCGAATACTCGCGGAAGGCAGAGGAATACTCGCGGAAGGCAGAGGAATACTCGCGGAAGGAAGAGGAATACTCGCGGAAGGGAGAGGAATACTCGCGGAAGGGAGAGAAATACTCGCGGAAGGAAGAGGAATACTCGCGGAAGTGAAGCGAATACTCGGGAAGGCAGAAGAATACTCGCGAAAGGAAAGCGAATACTCGCGGAAGTGAAGCGAATACTCGCGGAAGGTAGAAGAATACCCGCGAAAGGGAAGCGAATACTCGCGGAAGGCAGAAGAATACTCGCGGAAGGAAGAGGAATACTCGCGGAAAGGAAGCGAATACTCGCGAAAGGAAGAGGAATACTCGGGGAAGGTAGAGATACCCGCAAAAGGAAGCGATTACCCGCGGAAGTGAAGCGAATACTCGCGGAAGGCAGAAGAATACCCGCGGAAGTGATGCGAATACTCACGGAAGGAAGAAATACTCGCGGGAGTGAAGCGAATACTCGCGGAAGGAAAGCGAATACTCGCGAAAGGAAGAGGAATACTCGCGGAAGGAAAGCGAATACTCGCGGAAAGAAGAGAAATACTCGCGGAAGGAAAGCGAATACTCGCGGAAGGAAAGCGAATACTCGCGGAAGGCAGAGAAATACTCGCGAAAGGAAAGCGAATACTCGCGGAAAGGAAGCGAATACTCGCGGGAGGAAGAGGAATACTCGCGGAAGGAAAGCGAATACTCGCGGAAAGAAGAGAAATACTCGCGGAAGGAAAGCGAATACTCGCGGAAGGCAGAGAAATACTCGCGAAAGGAAAGCGAATACTCGCAAAATGAAGTGAAGGAATACCCGCGGAAGGAAAGCGAATACTCGCGAAAGGAAGAGAAATACTCGCGAAAGGGAAGCGAATACTCGCGGAAGGAAAGCGAATACTCGCGAAAGGAAGAGCAATACTCGCGGAAGGAAAGTGAATACTCGCGGAAGGAAAGTGAATACTCGCGGAAGGAAAGCGAATACTCGCGGAAGGAAAGCGAATACTCGCGGAAGGAAGAGGAATACTCGCGGAGAGGAAGAGGAATACTCGCGGAGAGGAAGCGAATACTCGCGGAAGGAAGCGAATACTCGCGGAAGGAAGAGAAATACTCGCGAAAGGCAAGCGAATACTCGCGGAAGGAAGAGGAATACTCGCGGAAGGAAAGCGAATACTCGCGGAAGGAAGAGGAATACTCGCGGAAGGAAGAGGAATACTCGCGGAAAGGAAGCGAATACTCGCGAGAGGAAGAGGAATACTCGCGAAAGGAAGAGGAATACCCGCGGAAGGAAAGCGAATACCCATGAAAGTAACTTTCAATATGATTCTATTAAAAAAGCCTTTCCACTAATTGAAAGTGGAAAGGCTATAAGAGTTATTGATCTAGTTAATTCACCGAAGATTCTTCACTTGAATCACTATCAGTATCTTTATTTGTGAGGCGTGATGAAGTTTCATCTAAGCCAAGGTGGTTTTTCAAAGTTTCTGATACTTCATTAACAGACTGTTGATTTAATTGGTAATAATATATACCAGTAGACATATCATCAGTGCCATCTAATGTTAATGTGTCAATGCGTGGTACACCATCTGATAAATAAGACAAGAAGGCTTTCATTTCAGTAAATGTCATATCAGTCTTCATGTTATCACCAAGTGCTTTAATTACGTCATCGTATTTTGTTATAGAACCAACAGAAGCAACTTTAGTAATAATAGCTGATAGAATTTCTTGTTGACGCTTACCACGTTCAATATCGCTATCTTGTTTACGTGTTCTTGCGAGTGCAAGTGCTTCACTACCGTTTAAATGCTGCATACCTGGCTTCAGGTTGATTGTAAACTTGTCGAATTCGTCTAACTCATGTAAAGCATAAGGTACTTCAGCTTCAATGCCGCCTAATGCATCGACTACGTCAATAAAAGCATTGAAGTTCATGCGTACATAATAGTCAATTGGAATATCTAATAAATTTTCAACTGTCTTGATTGTTGTCAGTGTACCGCCCATAGCATGTGCATGGGTAATTTTATCTCTATAGCCTACTTTAGGAATATAAACGTATGAATCACGAGGAATGCTTAGCATTTTAATTGTATGCGTTTTATTATTCAAAGTGGCTAAAACTAGTGCATCGGAACGCGAATGATCAGAACCTTGCCCACGATTATCACTATCGTCAACACCGACAAATAAGATAGATACATTATCATGTATCGGTTCTACTTTATTTTCGCGAAGTGCAGAAACGTCGCGGCCTTCTAATTTTTCATGTGCTGAGTCTGCGGCATGTTTCACTTGTTTAGTAAGATACACACCATAAGCAGTTACACAAATTGCTAAACTAGCAACGAGAAGTAAGGAAACTTTTATAATTAAGGAAGCTTTAGAAGACCTTTTTTTGTACTTTTTAGTAGCTTTATTTTTCATTTATATTCTCCTCTAAGTTATGGGGATTATAATTACGATTAAACTAAATTTTATTCAAATACAAGTAATAATATGCAGTTGATAAAAATAGATTAACGTTAAAATTATACTATGCATATTTTGTTTAGGCAATTAAAACTATTTATCTCACGGAAAATTCAATAAATTGGGCGTTCTCAAACGTAATATTGGCTTGTCCGTTTGTCATTTCTGTTACCCAGTTTCGGAACTGTTCTTCTTCCTCTTTTAACACGGATACAATTATTTCGACACCTTCTAAATAGCGAATTTCCTCTAAAGTATACGAGGAACCTCGAATTTCATTTTCTACTTTGCCAAGCCATGTGTAATCAACGGTTATTTTCATAAAATGATGTAGCTTGCGTTCGACGACCTGTGCAGCAAGTAAACCTTCTGTTGTCGCTTTTCCGTACGCGCGAATAAGACCGCCTCCGCCAAGCTTAATGCCACCAAAGTAGCGTGTGACGACAACGACCGTATCCTTTAACCCTTGTTTTTTTAGTACCTCTAACATAGGGACGCCAGCAGTGCCACTAGGTTCCCCATCATCATTGGCTTTTTGTATATGATCATGCTCGCCAATCATATAGGCTGAACAGTTGTGTGTTGCATTATGATGCATTTTTTTTATGCGGTCAATAAAAGAAATTGCATCCTCTTCCGTTTCTGCACGTTCTATATAAGTAAGGAAGCGAGATTTTGAAATAACAATTTCACTTTCTCCATATCCTTTTACAGTTAAATAGTTTTCTCTCATCCGTATCAATCTCCTTTAAAGTAGAGTTCTATTCTATAATTTTCATAAAGAAAAAGCATTAAATTTTAACATGAGAATGCTATAATAGGTGTAGACTATGTAATTGGTCTATTGAAATAGTAAGTAATCATAAGACATTAGACTGGGGAGTATACTATGTTTTCAAATGATACCTTCGATTTAAAGTCGCTTGATGACATATTTAATCGAATGTTAGAAACAATCATGAGCTCAAAAGATGATATCTTTATTATAAGCGAACAAAGCCGAAGAAGTTTCGAAGATATGAAAATAGAGCTAGAAATTGTTCGAAAACAAGTTTCAATTGTTATTGATGAAGGCGATGCTTTAGAAAAGAGTACACAGCTTGCTAAGCAAAGACTTGTGTTAGTGAGTAAAGCTTTCGATAATTATACCGAAGAACAAGTTAGAGAAGCATATGAAACTGCACATGATTTTCAAGTGAAGCTCTCCGTTATTAGGACACAAGAAAAGCAGCTACGTGATAAAAGAGATGATTTAGAGAGAAGATTAAGAGCGTTACTCGATACGATTGAACGTGCAGATCATATTGTCAATCAAGTAAATGTCATTTTGAATTACTTAACTTCAGATTTGAAAAATGTTGGTTTAGCACTTGAACAAGCAAAAATGAAACAAGATTTTGGTATACGTATTATTGCAGCACAAGAGGAGGAGCGCAAACGTCTATCTAGGGAAATTCATGATGGACCTGCTCAAATGCTAGCAAACGTACTAATGCGTACTGATTTAATAGACAGAACGTATCGTGAAAAGGGCATTGAATATGCTTTAGCTGAAATTGCTGATTTAAAGAAAACGGTGCGTAATGCATTATCAGAGGTGCGACGTATAATCTATGATTTAAGACCAATGGCACTAGATGATTTGGGAATTGTTCCGACATTAAAAAAATACTTATCGACAGTGACTGAATATAATCCTGGTGTTGAAGTTCATTTCCAATCGAGAAGCACAGAAAAGCGTATACCATCAAACTATGAAGTATCTATTTTCCGTTTAGTGCAAGAATGCGTAACAAATTCCATGAAACACGGGAAATGTAAGGATATTTGGGTAAAACTGGAGTGGATGAAAAATGCCGTAAATATCGTTGTAAAGGACGATGGCATAGGCTTCGATGTACAGGAAGTTAAAGACCATTCCTTTGGGATTTTAGGTATGAAAGAACGTATCGAAATTTTGGATGGGACAATCTCAATTACAAGTGAGATAAATCGAGGTACGACGGTTTTATTTAAAATTCCGTTAGAAGTGAAGTAGAGTAAAACGATTGTTGGAGAATTCTAGGGGGTAAAGACAAATGACGAAGATTATTATTGTAGACGATCACCAGCTATTCCGCGAAGGAGTAAAACGTATTTTAGACTTTGAAGATACGTTTGATGTAGTAGCAGAAGGTGACGATGGTACAGATGTGGTTTCTTTATATGCGGAAAATCAACCAGATGTTGTACTAATGGATATTAATATGCCGGGCAAAAATGGAGTAGAGGCAACGGCAGATTTAATTAATGAATTCCCAGATGCGAAGGTTATTATGTTATCCATTCATGATGATGAAACATACGTAACACACGCGCTAAAATCTGGATCACTTGGTTATATGTTAAAAGAGATGGATGCAGACGAAATTGTTGAAGCCATTAAAGTAGTTGCGAATGGTGGATCTTACCTACATCCAAAAGTAACTAAAAATTTAGTAGCGGAATTCMGTCGTCTTTCTGAGCATGAAAATAAAGGTAACTTCCATCAAACAGAAATTCGTCGCCCATTCCATTTACTAACAAAACGTGAATGTGAAGTATTACAACTATTAACAGATGGACAATCTAACCGTACAATTGGTGAGACACTGTTCATTTCTGAAAAAACAGTTAAAAACCACGTTTCAAGCATTTTACAAAAAATG
Organism: Lysinibacillus sp. 10T31; assembly: GCF_056394365.1. Classification (NCBI taxonomy): domain Bacteria; kingdom Bacillati; phylum Bacillota; class Bacilli; order Caryophanales; family Bacillaceae; genus Lysinibacillus; species Lysinibacillus sp. 10T31. The sequence continues at coordinate 32,272 of NZ_JBFTHS010000037.1, read as the reverse complement.
AATGTAAACGACCGTACACAAGCTGTTGTGACAGCCATCAAAAATGGCTGGGTTGAAGTACGCTAATAGTATACATTGAAATTAAAGCTGTTTTTAAAGGCTACTATATTATTTAGTAGTTTTTAAAGCAGTTTTTTTTAGTGAAAGTATACCGCTGTCCACCGAAGACTCCTGTAATATTCACACCTATTAAAAATATACATAGTGATCACATAAATAGTGCAACATTTTAAAACCATGGGCGTCATAAGGAAGATGTAACACCTAAATGTTGAAAATGCACAACAAAATTCCTAGAACGGGATTTATATGCTACAATATGCGCGGGAGGTTTTTTGATGTTAAAAAAAAGTTTTCTAGCAGTTTTTACCTTATTAATGTTAACTGCCTGTGGTAATAAAAAAGATGAAATGAGTGCAGAAGAAAGACAAAAAATCATTGATGATGGAACCGTCGGGTTTGAAATGAATGGTGGAAAAATAACAAAGGCAGAAAATATCCCTGCTAAAGAAGAAAAAGCGATATTAGCAGCCTTTAATGAATATAATGCAGCTTTCAATTCAAAAGAAATTGATCGTTATATGCAAACACTCTCGAAGAATCCAAAAGGTTTCAATTATGAAGAAGAAAAAAAATACACGACAGAAGTCTTTAAACAGTCAGACGTTAAACGAGATGCTAAAGATACTACGATTATAAAATATAGCGAAAATGAAGCACAGGTCTATTCAAATATAACATTGCATTTAGTACAAACTACAACAAATGTGAAGCATGAAAGTGCAGGACAACAAGTTACAGTATTCGTCAAAGAAGATGGACACTGGAAGGTCACTAGCGTCTTCTATACCGGAGATGACACGAAATCAAGCACAGGCAAATAAAATGAGGATATCTTCATTCAGGCTCATCACTAAGAGTTGAGGTTGTGTGATTTTCTGAGATTAGCGTCAAGCGCAAGCTAGGAACGAAGGCAAAAAGCATAACGCCTAATGCCTAACGATTCATTGGACTTGCCTAGCTGGAACGGAAATCAACCCCAAGTTTTGGTGATGAGCTTTTATATACTTAAACGAAGGATTAATGGAATGAAGATAAAGCCTCCGGACGCTAATATGCTAAGGCATAATTGATTTTTGCTAAGAGCACTATACATAGAAAATGAATGTGAAATGGATGCTAAGTCTAACAATTTAGCAGATGTCTAGAATGATGAAAGAGTGAAGCATAATTACTTCTATTCGACATTCAGACAAGATTACGTAATGCCGTAATTCATTTCACATTCATTTCTTTTTATTGTAAACTATGTAGAATAGGAGAGTGGACATGGATGAGGACAGCAATCGTAACAGATAGTACTGCATATATTTCGGCTGAGGAACGAGGACGCTTAAACATTCATATGATTCCGTTAAGTGTAAATATCTCAGGGCAACTATTTGCAGAAGAAGTAGATATCACAGCATCTGAATTTTATGATAAAGTACGCGGTGCAAAAGAATTCCCAAAAACAACGCAGCCCCCAATTGGAGAATTTGCCTCTCTCTTTGAAGAGCTGGCAAAAGAGTATGATGAAGTAATATCTATTCATTTATCAAGTGGAATCAGTGGAACATATCAAGGTGCAATTCAAGCAGGCGAGATGGTAGAAGACATTGATGTGTACACTTTTGATAGTGAAATATCCTGTGCGGTACAGGGTTTTTATGCTTTACGAGCAGCTGAAATGGCGGCTCAGGGCTTTTCTGCAAAAGAAATTCTCGCTACATTGGCGGACATGAAGCAATCAATTCGTGCTTACTTCATTGTAGATGACTTAGCGCATTTACAACGTGGGGGACGTTTGTCTTCAGCAGCGGCATTAATTGGCGGCTTATTACAAGTAAAGCCAGTACTTCATTTTGTGGACAAGGTTATTGTACCTTTTGAAAAAATTCGTACGCGTAAAAAAGCATTAAAGCGTGCGGAGGAGCTACTAGCTGAGGATGTTCAAAAGTATGAAGCACTTGAAGCTGTCGTGATTCACGCCAATTGCAAGGCTGAAGCGGAAGAATGGCTAGCACAACTAGCAGCAACTTACCCGAACGTTAACTTTAAATTAAGCTATTTCGGTCCCGTCATTGGCACACACTTAGGTGAAGGTGCAATGGGTCTAGGCTGGACAAAAAAATAATATGAAGTGAGACAGTCTCTACAGCAAATTTGTAGAGGCTATTTTTTTATTTTGGGGACATAACCGGGAGAATCACCGGTAAATCTTGAACATCGCTGATAAAAACCACCTAAATGAAAGGAGCAATGCAATGAAATATAAAGGTTGGTTGTTGCCACCTGCATTACGAGATTTCCATGAAGGACGTATTTGGTTAAAGGAGCACGCCCCATTTTCAAAGGAAGATGTCGAGAAATCAATTAATCTCAAATACCTCCATATGATAGAAGGAATTCAAAAAGAACCACATCTAAAATGCAATCGTTGTCAAAATGATAATCCGCAGCAATTTACAATGTTTGATTGTTCAAAGTGCCTGCAGCGATGTGTATATTGTAGACATTGTCTGAATATGGGCAGGGTGAGTAGCTGTACGCAACTGATGATTTGGACAGGCCCTCGCGCAATTAGAACAAGCAAGCATTCACTCAAATGGGCAGGGCAATTTACAGTGCTTCAACAGCAGGCGGCAAATGAAATGCTAGAAAGTATTAAAGCAAAACGTTCCCATCTCTTGCATGCAGTATGTGGGGCAGGAAAAACAGAGCTACTTTTTCCGACTGTACATTATGCGTTAGAGCAGGGCTTACGGGTATGTATCGCTACGCCGCGTACAGATGTAGTGCTAGAGTTATATCCACGCTTTCAAACAGTTTTCCCGCAAACGATCATACATGCACTATATGGTGGATCACCAAAGCAGGAGGATTATGCACAGCTTGTGTTGGCTACAACTCATCAGCTTTATCGTTTTGAACGAGCGTTTGACGTCATGATTGTTGATGAAGCTGATGCATTTCCCTATACATTTGACGAAACCTTACAAAGCGCTGTGCAAAAAGCAAAAACGGCAAACGCACCAATATTGTTGGTCACAGCAACACCTTCGCAAAAATTACTGTCTCAATATCAAAATGAACGCTATTCATTTATCCCGAAGCGCTATCATAATCGTCCATTACCAGTCCCTCGATTTAATTCCCTATGGAGCTATGAAAAAAGCTTAAAGCGAGGAAAAATTCCACGCAAGCTTAAACAATGGACAGAGGAGCGCCTTGTACGCAAAGAGCCTTTTCTATTATTTTTCCCGAAAGTAGAATTAATGAAAATAGCGACGCCTCTTTTTCAGTTATTAGATGGAAGCATCATGGCGGTGCATGCGGAAGACCCTGAGCGTAAAGAAAAAGTGCTTAAACTACGCCATGAAGAAGTTCCAGGTTTACTGACAACGACCATTTTAGAAAGAGGAATTACGATAAAAAATGTACAGGTCGCAGTGATTGGGGCAGAATCAACAATTTTCACTTCAAGTGCACTCATACAAATCGCTGGGCGAGTTGGACGAAATGCTGATTTTGCAGATGGAGACGTCGTATTTTTTCATCATGGTATTACGATTGAAATGGATGATGCACGTACCAAAATTCTTTATTATAATAAGAAAGGATTTTCACAATGAATAAAAAAGAAACACTTTGCTTATTATGCTCACAGCCTTTGCAATCAGCAACTTCATGGAAAATACTTTTAACCAAACAATTTCAACCAACCATTTGTGATAGATGCTCAGCTCGATTTGAATATTCTTCAACTGCGACGGCACTTTACCAATATAACGATGCGATGAAAGATTATTTGCATCAATATAAATTTCTTCAGGATGTCGCACTCGCTAAAGTATTTCGGCAGGAGCTACATGCACGATTGAAACATGAAAAAGCAACCATTATACCGATTCCAATGCATCCCCTTAAACAAAGGGAACGTACTTTTTCGCATATGGAGGAACTATTAAAGGCTGCTACTATTCCTTTTATACAACTTTTAGAAAAGACAACGGCAGAAACACAAAGCTCCAAAAATAGAGAGCAACGAGTCCAAGCAGCTCCCCTTTTCCGACTAATGACTGGAGCACATGTAGAGCATAAAGAATATCTTCTTTTTGACGATATAAAAACGACAGGAACTACTTTGCAGCATGCGACCGAGATTTTAATGAATGCTGGTGCTAGAAATGTCAAAAGCTTCACGCTAATTAATGGATGAAAATGCTAATGCGTTGTGTATAATAGATTACGAATATATAAGATTCGTATCTAGCGGTTATTATCTTCATTCAGTCACCATCTGAACGAAGATAATGCCTCCGGCGGATGTCACGGATTCGAATTGTGCCCACACAATTCAAAATCCGGACGCAATTACGCCAAGGTGAAATTGATTTAAGAGGAGGAATAGTAGATGGCAGAGGTTCGTAATTGTCCGAAATGTAATGAGTTTTTTAATTATATAGGGGTCAGAGAAGTATGTCATAAATGTGCTCAATCTGAAGAGGACCTATATCAAATCGTTTATCGTTTTTTACGTAAACGTGAAAACCGTGCTGCGACAGTAGAACGTATTGTTGAAGCAACTGGAGCTGAAGAGGAGTTATTGTATAAATGGGTACGCAAGGGGCGCTTACAGACTGCGATGTTCCCTAATCTTGGCTATCCATGTGATAACTGTGGTCATCTAACGACAAAAGGTAAGCTATGTACAAAATGTCAGGATGAATTAAAGTCGGAGCTACGTACATTTGAAGCGGCGAAGGAGTTCCGAGACAGTGTGGCAGAACGTGATCGTGTAACATATCACGCAGAACGAAAACGTTAACTTCTTTCAGCGAGTGACCAAACCCGCTGAAATTGAGGAACTCAGTCTATGAACGCCACGTCCTGTGGCTACGACTGAGTGACCAACATCACGTTGGCCCAAGACCTCCGGCGGATGTCACTGAATCGGAAAGGAGTTAATAAAGGATGTTAGCCTAAAATCATCGCATCCATGCGATAACTGCTAACTGACCTGCATCGTGTTGCTGCCGCTACGTTAGCACTGCGCTTTCGCACAAAAAACATCTGCAGGCCTAAGCACAAAGCCGATTCCGGACGCATTGTTTATCTGCGCGAAAGCTAAGCGACAGCAGCAAATGTTTTATGTAGCGAAAGCAAAGCGTCAGCTACAATTATGCCAAGGCATAATTGATAAGTTCAAAGTGTGTTAATTTTAAACAAAATTAGCACACTTTTTTATATTTGAAAACTTAACATTATGTGAGACAATCCGAAATAATAGAAAGATAAAGCTTTTCAGATAGGGGGGTATTAAATGAAAATTACATCTTATGGGATTAATGCAGTGAACGCCTATAAAAATCAGGTGCGCAATGTAAAATCAGATACTAACAAAGCATCCTTCGTAGATAAAATAGAAATTTCAAAGACTGCACAGGAGATGCAAGGAGTTTCAACATACGGCACAGAGCGTGCAGAACGAGTAAAACAACTAAAAAAAGATATTGATTCTGGTGAATACAAAGTGGACGCTCGCAAAGTGGCAGAAGATATGCTGAAATATTATCGTTTCTAAGGAATATCAGAAAGGGTGCTTCGCAATATGTCTGTAGAAACGATTTGTTCTACACTAACAAAACTAGAAAGAATGCATAAAAGCTTACTTGAACTAGCCATTAAAAAAACTGAAATTATTACAGCTGGTGATATCGAAGCACTGGACCAAATGCTCAAGGATGAGCAGGCGCATGTAGCGGCCATCGATAAGCTCGAGCAACAGCGTCAGAAACAGGTAACGGACTACCTTGAAGCAAAAGGACTTGCTTCAACTGACAAAACAACTGTCGCGGATGTCATCGAGGCTGCTGAACAACAGACTGAAAAAGACACTCTCTCAGCAGTTCGTAATCGATTATTACAAATCATCAACGACTTAAAAAAACAAAACGATTTAAATCAAAAACTAGTGTTTCAATCACTACAATTTGTCAATCTCACAATGGATACTGTGCGACCTCGGACCGAGCAAATGAACTACTCTGGCAGTGAGATACGCGGAACAAATAAGGTTGCCAAAAAATCATTTTTCGATTCTCAAGCATAGTTTCTTGCGCCCATGCAAGAAATTTCGCTTGAGATGATAAACGTTAATAAAAAGGAGGAAAAAAAATGCGCTCAACATTTATGGGCTTAGAAGCAAGTAAACGCGGTTTATTTACACAACAAACAGCTTTATACACAACTGGACATAATATTTCCAATGCAAATACATTAGGTTTCTCTCGTCAACGGGTAAATATGCAAGCGACTCCTGGCTTCCCAACGCCGGGTTTAAACTCACCGTATTACCCTGGGCATCTTGGAACTGGGGTTGAAACTGGGTCGATTCACCGTATTCGTGATGAATTTATTGATCGCCAATATCGCCAAGAAACAAATAAATTTGGCTACTGGGAATCACGTTCAAATGCGATTTCTCAAATGGAAGATATAATGAACGAACCGTCTCAATATGGTTTAAACGCAGCATTAGAGCAGTTCTGGAAAGGGCTTCAAGATGTCAGTACAAATCCAGAAAATATGGCCTCTCGTAAAGTAGCTATCCAACGTGCTGATCACCTAGCTGAATCATTTAGATATACGGACAAGCAGCTAAAAACAATACAAGGTAATATAGGGAACGAAATTAATGTAGCGACAGATCGTATCAACTCACTCTTAAAGCAAATTGCTGCCATTAATAAACAAGTTCAGGAAGTAGAGCCGAATGGTCTTGTACCAAACGACTTATACGATGCACGTGATCTTTTAGTCGATGAATTAAATAATTACATACCTGTTTCAGTTAAACGAGTTGAATCTGGCGGAAATGCTAGTTCAGTGGCTGAAGGAACCCTTACAATTGTGTTTAAACCAAATGGTAAAGATGAAATTGAGCTAGTTAATGGTAAAGATTATGCTACTATCGAAGTAAATGGCACTAATGGCACTGGTTCAAAACAAATTGATGGCAACGACTTGTCTAATGTGTTTTCATCTATGCAAGTAAGTGGACTTGGCCCAACAGAAACAATTAAATATGGCCAGTTAGAGTCAGGTAAAGGGAAACTATTATCGCTTATTGATTCATACGGTTATACTTCAACAGATGCTAATGGTAATACTATTACTAAAGGTTATTATGCTGAAACATTAGCAGACCTTAATAAATTGGCAGCTGAATTTGCTAAAGCCTTCAATGATATGCATAAGCAAGGCTATGATTTATCCGGTGTTCAGAATGATAAATTAGATTTCTTTACTACGGAAGACGGATCCCCAATAACTGCAGGCAATATTATAGTAAACGCAGAGTTATTAAAAGATTCTTCTAAATTAGCTGCTTCTTCTAGACCGAATGAAGAAGGAAATGGTAAATGGGCACTGGAACTTGCTAATATTCAATCCAAAGTCCAAGGTGGTTTAGATGGTGCGACATTTAACTCTTTTTATCAAGGAATGATCGGTAAACTAGGAACTGACGGTGAAGAAGCTTATCGTTTAAGCAAAACTTCTGAAAAATTATTAGTAACACTTTCTGGTAATCGTGATTCAGTAAGTTCAGTGTCACTTGATGAGGAAATGACAAATATGATTACATTCCAACAAGCTTATAATGCGAATGCTCGTATGATAACTGTTGTTGATGAAACATTAGACAAAATCATTAACGGCATGGGCCGTGTAGGACTATAAAAATAGAATTACGATAGAAAGGGGCTTTTAAAAAAATGCGCGTAACGCAATCCATGCTATCTAATAACATGCTTTTAAATTTAAATAATAGCTACGGTAAAATGTCTAAGCTACAGGACCAAATCACTTCAGGTTCAAAAATTACTCGACCTTCTGACGATCCAGTAATAGCAGTAAAAGGAATGGGCTATCGCCGTGATTTAGGTCAAGTTGAACAATATACTCGTAATATGAATGAGGTTAATAACTGGATTGATACAACTGACGAATCGCTAAATCAAGTTGGTGAACAGATGAAGCGAGTGCGTGAACTTGTTATTCAAGCGGCCAACGATACAAATACACCGGATGACCGAGCAAAGATGAAAGCTGAAATCGATCAAATTCGTCAGCAAATTCAGGATGTAGGAAACACAAAGATTGCCGATCGTTATATTTTCAGCGGAACACGTACTAATCAGCCATTGTTTGAGAATGGTAAAATTGATCCAACAAAAGTAAACTCAGAAGATGTAATTATTGAAGTTTATGATGGTATTCAGATGAAAGTGAATACACCTGGTGCTGAACTATTTCAAAATATTGATGACATGATGGGGAAAATTTCAGATCTTTTAGATCCTAATCGTGCCGGTGGACCAGCTACTGGTGAAGAAATCGGTAATGCTCTTGGAGGAGTATCTGACAAAAGTACTGGCGATGATATTACAGCTATGCATAATAAAATTCTCGAGGCTCAGGCTGATGTCGGAGCACGTCAAAATCGTGTAGAGTTAATGGAGAATCGCCTTTCTATCCGTGAAGTAAGTGTAACAAAGCAAATGTCCGATAATGAAGATGTTGATTATGCAAAGGCTATTACTGAAATGGTTACTAGTGAATCGATTCATCAAGCTGCACTTTCTGTTGGAGCGAAGATCATTCAACAAACATTAGTAGATTTTATAAGATAAAAATAGTCTGGATTATTTGAATTTCTACAAAAGCGTCAGATTTAAGGAATCTTAACGAATAAGATTAAAAGAAGCGTTTGGACATTTTGTTCAGGCGCTTTTCTTGAAAGGAGAGGTATATATGAGACTCCCACAAATCCAAATTCATACAACAGGTGCAAAAATAGACCTTAATATATCTAAACCACAACAATATATTAAACAACCTAAAGCAACTCAGCATATTGAACAGCCGGCCGCTATTTTAGAAGTTCATACGACTAGAGGCGTTTTAAAAATTGATTCTTCTCAGGCAAGACGGGATATAGGAATGATAGGTCCATTGGAATCAAGTTCCAATTATGCGGAAAAAGGAAAACAAGAGGCTCTCAAGGGAATGGCACGTAGAGCGAGAGAGGGACGTCAAATGATGGACAACGCTGGTAAAGACCAGGGTCGTGCAACAATCCAAAATATCGCAAAACAAAATCATGGTCCCCACCGCACGCCGTTTAATATTAAATTTGTACCATCAGTAGGTTCAGTGAAAATAGACTATACACCAGGTACAACCGATGTCAATATTCAGCGGAGAGAGCCAATAATTGACGCAAAAGTGAACAAACCAATACACGAATACACACCAGGAAAAGTAACTGGTACAATGGTACAAAGACCGGATGTTGACATCAATGTCGTCATTTAAAGGAGCGTATAAAACAATGAAAATTCCTACTAAATTTTTAGGTGAAATCGAAATTGGGGAACAGGACATCTTAACGTTTGAACATGGATTACTCGGATTAGAGAATGAAAAAAAATTCGTATTATTACCTATAGATGCAGATCTTCCTTTAGCGATACTGCAATCTATTGAACATGTGGAAATTGGTTTTGTAGTTGCCTATCCATTCGCCTTCAAAAAAGATTACAGTTTTGATATAAGCGAAGATGATCGTAACCAGCTACAAATTGAGAAGGAAGAGAACGTACTTACATACTCTATAGTAACAATGAAGGAAACATTCCAAGAATCAACGATTAATTTGCTTGCACCTATAATCGTTAATATGGATAAAAAACGTGGTAAACAAATTGTCCTCCAAGATAATAAATCCAATCCACTACGCTATCCAATGCAAACATTGGAAGGAAGTGCGAAATAATGCTAGTACTTTCTCGAAAAAAAGATGAATCTATCATGATTGGCGATCAAATCGAAATTAAAATACTAGCCGTCGAAGGTGAGCAAATAAAAGTAGGCATTGTCGCACCAAAAACAGTTAAAGTACACCGTTCTGAAGTATTTGAAGCCATTCAAGCACAAAATAGGGAAGCTCTTTCCGCCTCGTCAAGTTTCTTAGAGCAGCTAAAGAGAAAATAATTTGGATTCATTTACATAAAAAAATAAAAAAACTTTCTAAAAACTATTAAACATTTCCAACTAAATACGATATATATATTGTAAGGGGCAGGAAGTACACACATACTACCTATTCCGAAATTCCACACGGATGTGGAATAACAAAACAAACATTCAAGGAGGAATTCCAAATGAGAATTCAACACAACATTTCAGCTTTAAACACACACCGTAACCTAGCTTTCAACAACACTCAAGCTTCTAAAAACCTTGAGAAATTATCTTCAGGTTACAAAATCAACCGTGCTGGCGATGACGCTGCTGGTTTAGCAATCTCTGAAAAAATGCGCGGACAAATCCGTGGTCTTGATATGGCTACTAAAAACGCTCAAGACTCAATCTCTTTAATCCAAACTGCTGAGGGTGCTCTTAACGAAACACACGCTATCCTACAACGTATGCGTGAATTAGCAGTACAATCTGCGAATGATACAAACGTAACATCTGACCGTGGCGATTTACAAAAAGAAATCAATGCACTTTCTGAAGAAATCACACGTATTGCAAACAACACAGAGTTCAACACTCAAAAATTATTAAACGGTTCATTTGCTACTAAAGCATTCCATATTGGTGCGAATGAAGGACAAAACATCAGTCTTTCAATTGCTAGTATGAGTGCAGGTGCAATCGGTGTTTCTGGATTAAGCATTTCTTCTCAAGGTGCTGCAGATAATGCAATTACAACAATTAACAATGCTTTAACTACAGTTTCTGCTACTCGTTCGGATTTAGGGGCGGTACAAAACCGTTTAGAGCACACTATCAACAACTTAGGTGCGACTTCTGAAAACTTAACAGCTGCAGAATCTCGTATTCGTGATACTGACATGGCTAAAGAAATGATGGGCTTCACAAAAAATAACATCTTAATGCAAGCTGCTCAATCTATGTTAGCTCAAGCTAATCAACAACCACAAGGCGTTCTTCAATTATTACAATAATTGAATAGCGTTTGGTATAAGATAAAGGAATCTGTCTTCTTTTTGACAGATTCCTTTATTTTTTTATTTTACAGTCGATAATAAATAAGAGGTGGTTAATTTTGAGTAAATATAAAATAGAATACTTACCTACTATTAATAATCTACAAACTATTAAAGTTAATGATTACTTTTTACATAGCAAATATAATCCTATACAGGAAGCAAAGAGAATCGTGGAAAAAGAGTTAGAACCAAATTTTGTTTACGTAGTTTTTGGTTATGGTTTAGGATATATCGTTAATGAATTAAAAAGTCAAATAACTAAAAAGGAAATGTTGATTGTCATTGATCCGCTTTGTAGAGAGCTTTCTGATACTGTAGGGAAAAATAATGAATATATATTGCTTGAGGAAATAAAGAGTGAAATTCTTGAGGAAACTATAAGTACTGCTTTAAAGAATTTAAGTGCTAAGGTGAAGGTGATATGCTCACCTAATTACGATAAAATTTTTAGGGAAGAGTACTTAAGTGTTTTAGAGAGCGTCAAAAGAATCCAAAGACTTCACCAAGTTAGAGAAAACACAACAAGAAGATTCTCCTATGAATGGCAGGAAAATTATATACATAATCTCTTACATACATTTAGAAGTCACTCAGTCAAAGAATTAGAAAAACAATATAATTGTCCTGTTGTTGTTATCTCAGGGGGGCCGTCTTTAAAAAAACAAATTCCGTTGCTGAAAAAAGTTAGGAATCAAGTTATCACGATAGCTTCAGGTTCTACTATTAACTCCTTAAAACATCATGGAATAGAACCTGATTATGTAGTATCAATAGATGGGGGAAAGGCAAATTATAGTCATTTTAAAGAGATTAGCGAGATTAAGTCTCACTTAATTTTCGGATTCAGTAGCCATTATAAAATACAGGAGATATTTTCAAATAGAAAGTATGCTCTTTTAGATGATGGAGACAGTGATTTTCGAAAATATATCATGGAGAAATTTAATATGGAAGTCCCTCTTATTACAGGCGGAGCTTCAGTAGCCAACTTTGCTTTTTCAGTAGCTTGCTATATGACGAAGGGACCTGTTGCGATTATTGGGCAGGATTTGGCATACACTGATAATAAATCGCATGAGGATAGCAACAAACACTTTGTAGAAGTAGATGAAGCCTATATTAAAGAGCGTGGAATGTTTGAAATAACAGGCTATTATAATGATAAAATTCTAACTGACTATGCATTTTTGCTTATGAAGAGGGATTTTGAAAGGCTAAATAAGCAAATACAGCATTCGGCACCAATTTTTAATTGTACAGAGGGGGGAGCCAAAATAGAAGGAATGGAACAACTTTCCTTCTTTGAATTTTGCAAACTTTTTATTAATGGAGAAGATAGCGTAGAAGTAAGTATCCATTTTGAACCGCATGATATAAATAAGGATATTTTCATCAGTAAAATGCAGGATGAAATAGTGATTTATAATAAGCTTATTAGTCAAATTCAAGTTGGTCTGGCAAAATTGGAGAGAAACAATTCGAATACGGTATTTGAAAAAAGTGTTTTACTTGAGTTGGATAAGATAGATAAATCAATTAAAAAATATAAGACAAAAACTTCGATGAATCATATATTCGATCCAATTACGATAGATGTTCTACGTAATTATGAACCAACGCCTAATGAGAGTGATAAGGAAGCTTATCAAAGAGTATATAATCAGAATAAAGAGCTTTATTCAAGATTATTAGAAGTATTTAATACTTCGAAACAATATGTTTTAGATATGATAGAAAATGCCAATAAATTAATGTGAGGTTATAAAATATGAATGATTTGTTAAACGAAACAATTTTAAGTTTTAACGAGTATATTGGGGGACTACCTGAGGGTTGTATGATGATTGCAAATGTCCTCCGTGATGACCAGATTGCAGAAGCCCTTGGTCATATTAAAGATTTTTCGGAAGGAGCTAGTTGGATAGTTGAAGCAAATAGACTATTACAAGCAAACAATGTGTCGATAGGATTCGATATGACGAAGATTATAGATTACCTGGGAGAAATTAATGAGGGGTTATCTATCGGAGATTATAATTTAGTAGCAGATATATTTGAATATGAAATTGCTCCATTCTTTAAAGATATAGAATCAGGAGCTTCCAGAAAATAATGGAATTCGAAAAATTTGATGCACATGATGGCAACGCTACATTAAAGGTAAATAATATATTATTGTATAGCAAGTACCGTCCTCTTACAGAAGTGAAAAAGTTTATTGAAAGTGAAATTAATTATGAAGCTAAAGGGTATTTATTAATAGGATTAGGATTAGGCTATCATTTAAATGCTTTAGCAAATTTAGTAGAAGAGAAAAAGCCGATTATTGTTTTTGCCTTAGATGAACAAGAAATAGCGTTATATCAATCTGTATTCTATAGCGAAAAATTGTTAGATAATATAACTATCACAACAGATTTTAAAGAAATATCTATCCCGAATGACTTTCAAATTATTATGCCGCATGTTTGGTTACAAGTAATGGACAAAGGCCATCCACTTTATTATTTGTTGATGGATATAAAAATAAAGCAGATGTCTTACAAGCGTTTTTTTTCAATAATGAGGAAAAATTTTTACGAAAATATACAGGAAAATTATTTTGGTCTTATAGAGCATAAAGAAAATATGCAAAATACAAATATTGCTTGCCTAATTTCTAGTGGGCCATCCCTGAATTTAACAAAAAAATGGTTGGGGAATATTAGGGATAAGGTATATCTGTTATGCGTAGGCTCTGCCCTGAAAGTACTACTAAAAGAAAATATTGTCCCAGATGCTGTAATTATAACGGACTGTCAACCAAATATTGTTGATCAATTAAATGATTCAGGGTATACAGGCGACCTCTTCTTTTTAAGCACTGCAGATTTTAATACCGTTAGGCAACACCAAGGAAAAAAAAGTATTTTGATGCAAGAAGGATATGATTTGGCTGAGTATTTTGTGGGGGAAAAATCCTATCCCTTATTAGAAACTGGTGGGTCTGTAGCTACAGCGGGCTTTAGTTTATTAGAGTATTTAGAGTTTAGGACAATAATCTTGTTTGGTCAGGATTTAGGTTTTGCTAATGAAAATACGCATGCTATGAATTCTACTTCTGGAAGAGAGTTATTAATGGACGAGGAGTTTATTGAAGTAGAATCTAATACTCAAGAACCTATTAAAACGGTACCTAATTTATATAGCTATTTAAGGTGGTTTAATCGAAAATGTAGAGTAAGCAAATGCCAAGTGTACAACACAGCTGAAAAAGGGGCAAGAATAGAGGGCGTCCCATTAATAAATGAAGAACGATTTTATGCACTTATAAAAAAACCATAAATTACAGTTTTATCTTTATGATTAAGATGAATTTGTCGATATAATAATGGATTTGAAAATTAAATCATGTAGGAAATAATTGATCCTTAAGATATAAGATAGGAGTTTTTAAATGATGGTGTTAGATAATAAAACTGTGCTAGTAACAGGTGGAACAGGCTCCTTCGGTAAGAAATTTATACGTAAGGTACTTAATGAAAATGTGAAAAAAGTAATAGTCTTCAGCCGTGACGAACTGAAGCAATATGAAATGAAGCAGGAATTTAAAGATGAGCGAATTCGATTCTTCATTGGCGATGTACGGGATAAAGAGCGTTTATATCGAGCATTTGATGATGTGGATATTGTGATTCATGCGGCAGCGATGAAACATGTAGATGCATGTGAATATAATCCGTTTGAGGCTGTAAAAACGAATATTCACGGTGCACAAAATATTATAGAAGCGGCAATCGATCGCGGTGTAGAAAGAGTCATTGCACTATCAACGGATAAAGCTTGCTCACCGGTGAATCTATATGGTGCGACAAAACTAGCATCTGATAAACTATTTGTTGCAGCCAATGCTTATGTTGGAGAAAAGAAAACACGTTTTGCGGTCGTACGCTATGGCAATGTAGTAGGAAGTCGTGGTAGTGTTGTTCCATTTTTTAAAAAGATTAAAGACACAGGAAAGTTACCAATTACAGATGAACGTATGACTCGTTTTTGGATTACTTTAGATCAAGGTGTACAATTTGTTCTAGATAATTTAGAGCGTATGTATGGTGGTGAAATTTTTGTACCAAAAATTCCTAGTATGAAGGTAATAGATTTGGCTAAAGCTATTGCACCAGAATGCGAAATTGAAATAATTGGCATTAGACCAGGTGAGAAATTACATGAAGCAATGATTATGGAAGACGATGCGCGTCATACAGTGGAGTTCGATAATTACTATGTAATTCAACCTGAATTCCCGTTTTGGTCACCGGAATTTATAAATGATGGAAATAAATTACCAGAAGGCTTTGAATACACGAGTGATAAAAATGAAGAATGGTTAACTATACTAGAGTTAAAAGAACTTGCTGAAAATCTTTAAACTAAGTTTGCTGAACATGAGGAAGTGATAATCGTGTCTCTATCCAAAATTAATATATTAGCAATTGGTACCGGTGTTGAACAAATCGATGCAATTCAATATGCTAAATCGAAGGAATTCTATGTAATAGCAATAGATAGAGTGATTAGTGATTTTGTGAAGGAAATTGTTGATGAATTCTACGAAATTGACTTGAAAAATGAAGATGAAATTATTCATAAAATAAAAGATAAAAATATTAAATTTATTATTCCTTCAACTATAGGCTATCTTTTAAAAACAATAGGAAGTATTAATGATACTTTAAATCTTCCAGGTGTTACAAAAGAAATGGCCTTGAAAATGACTGTGAAAAGTAAATACTCTGAGTTTTTAACAACGAGGTCATTGTTTAACCCTAAAAAACAAGTAATAGAGGGAGACAATAAAACTGCTAATTATATTAAAAAAATTATTGAAAATGTAGGTTTGCCTTGTATTCTTAAACCAGAAAAAGGATCTGGTAGTAGAGGGGTAATATCTATTTTTAAGAAAAATGAAATTATAGACGCTATACACTATTCATTAGAAAATTTGCTAAGTAATGAGGCGCTTATAATCGAACAGTACATAGAGGGAGTAGAGTATGGCGTAGATTTTCAAATTAAGCAAGGAGACATCCAAATAATTGCTATTAGAGATAAAATTATGAGTGATCTACCCTATAGACAAGAAGTTGGCTATATTTACGAATTTGATGATACTAAAGTTGAGCTTAAAAAGAGAATAAGTGAAGAGTTAAATCGAGCCTTTGAAAATGAGAAAAATAATTTATGTTGTATAGGGAATATTGATGTAATAATCAATGAAAAATTTGTCTATTTTGTTGAAATGTCTTTGAGACCAGCTGGGTTAGGAATTATGTATAATTTTTTGCCTTCAGCAATAGGATACAATCCTGTACATAATATGATAAATATGTTAGCTTTCGGTGAAGAAAATGTGAAAAAACCTACTAGTAATAATTTGGTAGGGATGTTTTATTTAGATGTACCACCAGGAAAGGTTAAATCACTTCCGAATTTAGGTAAATTCGTAGTTATAAAAAGCGAGATAAATTTAAAAATAGGGGATATAGTAGAACCTATTAAAACAGGTCAAGATACTATAAAGAGAGGATATATTCTTTTAGAATCAACAAATCGAAAACAATTATTTAGAAATTATAAAAAAATTTTAGAAGAAATAGAAGTGGAGAAGATGTAGAATGAACAATAATGATTTACAAAATAAAATTGCTTGGACTAAAGAAATAAAAAAAAATGTTATGCTATATCCGAATGAAAAGATTGTTGCTTTTTTAGCTAGGAATTATAAAGACATAGAGGTAAATAGCTCTAAAAAAGCGTTAGATATAGGCTTTGGTTCTGGTAGACATTTGAAGTTGCTTTTAGACTATGGTTTTCAAACATATGGTACAGATTACAGTGAAGAATGTTTGAAGATAGCTAATGATAAATTAAAGAACTACAGTGGACTACAAAAATTGAGCATGCAATCTATTGAAGAACTTGATTATCAAAGTGAAACATTTGATGTTATCTTACTTTATGGAGTTGCATTTTTACGACAATTTGAGGAAATGAAACGTGATTTACAACATATTTTTAATTTGTTAAAAGTAGGTGGTAAATCTATTGTAAACTTTAGAACAAACGAAGATGATATGTTTCAAACTGGTAAAAAGGTATCAGAGCAAACGTATATTTTAAATGATGATCGCTATCCAAGTTATAGAAATATGCTTTATACATTTTTATCATTAGAAGAAGCAAAAGAATTATTAGAAAGTACTGGCTTCAAGATTATAAATATTGAAAGAGAAGATTATTGGAAAAATCAGTTAGAACAAAAAAATAGTTGGTGGATTTTCACTGTAGAAAAGTAGTTAATTGAGTGATGTAAAATACTGTTATAGAACTACTAGAGTATATAAAAGCTTCTGTAGGCAGAAAAAATCGGCGGTTATTTTATATTAAAGATATATTCTGTCTTCAGTAGTTAAATTAGAGAAAAGAATTTCAAAGAAATTATGATGATTTGTTATTAGAAGAGCTAATATCTTGAATTACCTCTTGAAAGAATCATTTATGAATGCATATATGGAATTAAATTAAAGATTGACTACTCTGGAAATTTAGTTACTTTAGAAGGGATAAACAGCGATGACATTTAAAGTAGGAGATAAATTAATAGGTAATAATGAACCCGTATTTATTGTAGCAGAAATAGGTGCTAACCATAATAATGATTTAACACTTATAAAAAAAACAATTGATGCAGCAGTTGCATGTGGGGTAGATGCAGTTAAATTTCAAACCTATACAGCCGAAGAGTTACTCTCTGATTACGAGCGTTTTATTACATATGGAGTGAGTGGGAAAGAAGTTACAGAACCTATTGGTGATATGTTTAATAAACTCTCTTTACAAAGAGAATGGCATCATGAAATTTTTGAATATTCGAGAAAACTAGGTTTGGTTCCTTTTTCTACACCATTTAGTATAGATGGTGTAGACTTTTTAGATCAACTAGAAGTACCTTGCTTTAAAATCGCTGCCTCTGATGTGAATTACTTACCTATGTTACAGCATGTTGGACAAACTAAAAAGCCTGTCATGTTATCATTAGGGAAATGTACTATAGGAGAAGCAGATGAAGCAATTTGTACATTAGAGAATAATGGTACAAAGGATATGGTAATTATGCATTGTGTTGCCCAATATCCATCTCCTATGGAAGATATGAATTTAAAAACAATTCAAACCCTAAAGCTTCAATATCCAGATAAAATTATTGGTTTTTCAGATCATACTACAGGAGCTACTGCTGCTATAGGGGCAGTTGTGCTAGGAGCGAAAGTTATTGAAAAGCATTTTACGTTAGACAAAAATTTAGAGGGACCTGATCATTGGTTTAGCATGGATCCAACAGATATGAAATTTATGGTTGATGAAATACGAAACATAGAGATCGCTTTAGGTTCTTCTAGAAAACAAATAGCTAAATCCGAGATTGGTGAACGGAAAACTTCTATTAGGTCTATTGTTTTGAACACAGATATAGAAGTAGGTCAATCTATTCAGGAAAGTGATGTTAAATTTACAAGACCAGGTTGGGGCATTGAACCTAGAGATCTAAATAAAATTCTTGGTCTTAAAGTAAACCAAAAACTTAAGAAGAGTACAGTACTAGAATGGAAGTATTTTAAATGATTATTTTCCATACTTTATTAACTGAGAAATCTGGATTTGGAAATTTCATAAGAATGAAAGAAGTCTATAGAGAGTTGAAAAATTCTGTAAAAGATATTCATTTTTTGGTAATGGTTGATAATGAAAAAAAATTTTCGTTCGGTAGCAAAGATAGATACATTTTCTTTAACCAAAAGGATATAAGTAATAAATTTAAGACCTTGCTTGAAAGAAAAACAAGTAAGGTTTTACTTATTAGTGACTTTCCATTTATAGATGATGTTACAAAAAACATTTACTCAAGTTATACATTTGATTACACGATTTCTTTAAATGACGCAACTTTAGAAGAAGTAGAACCTAATATATTTATTAATACGGATAAACTTATTAGACCGAAACCATCTGTAAAAAGTTTTGTAGGATTGAAGTATCAAATTATTAGATCTGATTTATCACGTGGTGTCTATTTAAACAAACTGGAAGTAAAAAAAATAGGAGTTATGTTTGGTGGGTCTGATCCAGACAATTTAACAAGTATTTTTTTAAAGGATATTCTTAGAAAAGAACTGAATAAAAGATATGTTTTTAAAATCGTGATGAACGATAAAAGTAGATATAGTAAGTTCCTAAAAATTATTAATGAATTGTGTATAG
This sequence comes from Lysinibacillus sp. 10T31, assembly GCF_056394365.1. Classification (NCBI taxonomy): domain Bacteria; kingdom Bacillati; phylum Bacillota; class Bacilli; order Caryophanales; family Bacillaceae; genus Lysinibacillus; species Lysinibacillus sp. 10T31. Next base: position 12,845 of record NZ_JBFTHS010000037.1, on the reverse strand, counting down.
TAAATATAGAAATTTTATTATCCCCTAATATGCCAGAATTTTATAAAGATATTGATGTACTCATAAATATGGGGGGGATGTCTTCATATGAAGCTATGTTTTGTGGAGTTAATGTATGCTCAGTGGAATGGAATTATATGGGTGAATATGTGAAATCTCTTGCACTTGAGAATTTATTAATTAATTTAGGAAGTATTGAACATGCGTGTGATTTTTTGAACCTTATCTTAGGAGATCTCGAAAATTTTAAAAAAATAAGGAATCAAGCATTAAAGGTATTAGATGGGAAAGCAACACAAAGAATAGCACAAATTATTTTAGAAACATATGGTGATATGAAATGAACATAGGTGTAATTATTCAAGCACGAATGGGGTCTACAAGATTACCAGGGAAAGTATTAAAACAACTAGATAATAAAACGGTTTTAAGCTATGTGGTAGAGAGATGTAAACTAATGAATCATATAAATGAAATTATTGTTGCAACTACAATTTCATCAGAAGATGATGCTATTGTAGAATGGTGTATTGCTAATGATGTTGCTTATTTTAGAGGAAGTGAAAATAATGTTTTAGAGAGATATATTCAATGTGCTGAAAAGTATAATTTGGAATATATTATTCGAGTAACAGCAGACTGTCCTTTTGTAGATTTTGAAATAGCGAATGAAGTAATTGAACTAGCAATTCAAGATGATGATTTTGATATATGGGTTATTAGAGAGAATTGGAGTAGAGGATTGGCTATAGAACTTGTAAAGCTAAAGGCATTAAAAGAAATAAGTCAATTGGTAATGGAAGAAAAATATCTTGAACATGTAACACTTTACTTATATCAAAATGGTATAAACTTTATTAGGAAAAATTTCGAAGTGTCTGGAGATAGGAAATACCCTCAATTTAGATTAACTATTGATACGATTGAAGATTTTCTAGTATGTAGCTTAATTGCAAAGAACTTTAAAAATACATCAGTTTCATGTTTTGATATATTCGAATTCCTCCTTGTAAATCCTGAAATTTCTAATTTAAATAATACTATTCAACAAAGTATAGTTTCCGGAAATAATTAAGAGAGAGGGAATAAGATGAATAAGTTTGAATCTTTTTTATCATACGGTTGTCAATCTATCAGCGAAGAAGATATACAGGCAGTAATTGAAACACTGCGCTCTCCTTTTTTAACACAAGGTCCAAAAATAAAACAATTTGAGCAGACTATTGCTGATTATGTTGGTGCACAATATGCAGTAGCTTTTTGCAACGGAACAGCGGCACTTCACGCAGCGTGTTATGTGGCAGGAATAGGTGAAGGGGATGAGGTAATCACTTCACCTATTACATTTGCGGCTAGTGCTAACTGTGTACGCTATATGGGGGGAGAGGTTGTTTTCGCAGATATCGATGAGAAGACATATAACATTAATCCCACTGAAATAAAAAAGAATATTACCTCACGTACAAAGGCAATAATCCCTGTTGATTTTACAGGGCAGCCAGCAGATATGGATGCAATCATGGATATTGCATGTAAACATAACTTAGTTGTTATTGAAGATGGAGCACATTCACTAGGTGCTGAATATAAAGGTAAAAAAGTTGGGACACAAGCTGATATGACAATGTTTAGCTTTCATCCCGTTAAGCCGATTACGACAGCTGAAGGTGGTATTATAGTAACAAATGATGAGGAATACTATCGTAAATTACAATTATTCCGTAGTCATGGCATTGAGAATACTGAATATTCTGCTAATCAGGGTGGATGGTACTATGAAATGATGGATCTTGGTTATAATTATCGTATGACAGACTTACAGGCAGCACTCGGCTTATCTCAGGTGAAAAAACTTGATACATTCATTCAACAACGTCGTGACATCGCAGCTTTTTATACCGAAGCATTTCAAGATGTTAAAGGAATTATTGTTCCACAACAGCTAGAAGGAACTAATTCAGGTTGGCATTTGTATATGCTGCAGCTTAATGGGATTTCTCGAAAGTTTGTGTTTGAGCAAATGAGATCGTTGAATATTGGTGTTCATGTACATTACATCCCGGTCTATTGGCATCCTTATTATCAGCAATTAGGTTATGAACGTGGATTATGCCCGATTGCAGAAGCTTGGTATGAAAAAGCGTTGACTTTGCCCATTCATCCAAATATGACAGCAGAAGCTTTGTCAATTATTGTGAAGAATATTAAAGTATTATTAAAACAAGTGAAATAAGTAGGTTAATTCAATTAAATTAAATATATTAGTTCCAACGACATATTATTTATAAAGAGACTCCTCAGATTCAGACATTATTGTTTAAATCTGAGGTTTTTTAATTATGTTTTTTTGCATTACATAAAAGATCACATATATTTGTTTAGCCAAAAAAGTGAAACAATACAAAGTGCTTCCGATAATAATGATAGAGAATGAAAAGTTTAGGAGGTTGAGTTAAATGCGTATTGCATCGCGGGAGCAGCCAATTGAAACGAATACTGCACCATCTAATATAAAAGCAATGAATATGCAGGGAGATATGACGCCTAATGTTTCAATGGTAACTATTTCTCAACCGGTAGGAGAAAAAACGACTACTGTTGGAGAAGAGCAGGAAATTTCAAAAGAAAAATTACAACAAGCGATCGATGTTGTAAATGAATTTTTGGCAATAAATCACAGTTCTTCGAAATTTGTATATCATGAAGGTTTAGAACGCTATTACGTAACAGTGGTGAATGTAGAAACAGAAGAAATTGTAAAAGAAATTCCACCCAAAAAGCTGTTGGATGCATTTTATGAAATGCAAAAAATGCTTGGAATGATTGTAGATGAGAAGATATAAGATTGTTTAAAACTAGGAGGGAAATGTTATGGTAATGAGAATTGGTGGATTAGCATCTGGAATGGATATCGATGAGTTAGTAAAAAAGTTAATGTCTGCTGAAAGAGCACCATTAAATAAATTATATCAACAAAAGCAAAGGTATGAATGGCAACGTGATGCATATCGTAGCGTAAATACAAAACTTAAAACATTTGATACTTATATTGCAGATAATTTTGTGTTGAAAAGTTTAATTTCTAAGACTGCTACTAGTTCAAATTCTGACTTAGTGTCAGCTACTGCGACAGGAAAAGCATCAGGATCACTTTCAATTGAAGGGGTTTCACAACTAGCTTCTGCAGCTCGCGGTTTAAGTGATAAACAGATAAATGCAACTGGATCTACTAAAGTTAGTGATTTATTCACAGACAGTCCAATGCCTACGACAATTGAATTGAAGGCTATCGATTCAAATGGAAAATTAGCTACAAAAGACACATCAATAGGAATTGATGCTAATACTACTATTGATCAATTAATAAGTAAAATTAATTCGAGTAATGCTGGAGTTACTGCAATATTTGAACAGGGTAAATTGTCAATAACCGCAAAAAATACCGGTTCAAATAAAGATGGTAGTGGTGAAGTGCAAGTATCTACCGGAGGAGAAATTTTCGGTAAGCTGGGATTTTCAGCATTAGAGGGACAATCAGCAGGAGTATTAGCATCGGGTGGTAAAAATGCAATATTCCAAATGAACGGAATTACAACTGAACGGACATCAAATAATTTTACAATTAATGGCTACAATATAACTTTGAAAAATACATTTAATACAGAAAAAACAACGGCAGAAAGATATAATGCTGCTTATACAGAATGGAAATATACTAGTAGCCAGGATTATGAAAACTTAATTAAAAGTGCAGAGCAAGCAAAAATAAATGCGGAAAAAGATTATAATAACGCAAATACTGCAAACTTAGACGCGAAAAATGAATTGTTTGGAAATGCTGTTATTTCTGATAAGGATAAAGACACGTTTAAGAAAATTAATAATCCACAACTAGTTCGTAGTTTAACAACAGAAGATTTTAATGGTATTAATGGTAATTCCTTCAATACTAAAGAGGATTATCAAGCTTGGTTAAATGATTCATCTGAAAACGATGCTTTAAAAACAAAATTAAAAAATGCGAATGTTACGTTTGGACAGTATCAAGCAATGCAAAGTTTAGGGGAAGAAAAGTTAAAAAGTTTATCGACACAAGCTATCTATGACTCAGTAGGTACTAACTTCTTTAATGGATTAACAAACGAGGAAAAAGAATTATTAAAAAATGAGTTTATATTCCCTATAAGTGAGGAAGATTTTGATAATCAGTTAAAAGTCTGGAAAGAATCGGCGGATCCAACTGAAAAAGCTTTGGGAGAAAAATTGTCAAAATTAAACGCAGCACAAAAATCAAATCTACATCAACTTTCTTCTAATGAAGAACTTGATAAAATGACGATTTTAGCTAATGCGACAGCTGATGAAAAAGCCAAATTAGCAGAAAAGAATAGAACTGAAAATGAACACAAAGCATTAGTAGATCGTCAAAATAAAGCATTAGTAGATTTCAAAGATGCCTATAAGCAACAATTTGGGCAAGAAGTTGATTTGACTCAACCAAATAATATTCCGGAAAAAGTTAGTAGCCCACCAAGTACAGTTAACCCAGTTACAATGACATCTACAACGAATGTTGATGATATGATGACAAAGATTAAAGAGTTTGTTAATACTTACAATGGTTTCATAAAAGATTTAAATGACCAATTAAAAGAAACGAAATATCGTGATTATACACCACTTACTAGTGAACAAAAAGAAAAGATGTCTGAAAATGAAATTAAACTTTGGGAAGAAAAGGCGATGAGTGGTTTACTTCGAAACGATACTCTTATTCGAAATGGCTTGTCAGAAATGCGATCCTTAGTTTATCAATCAAACCCAGCTATCACAGACTCAAAATTTAATACGCTCTTTAGTATTGGTATTACGACATCTAAAAACTATAATGATGGCGGTACTTTGGAAATCAATGAAGAAAAATTACGTAAAGCTTTAGAAGAAGATCCGGATGCAGTGGAAAAGCTCTTTAAAAATAGTGAAGGTAAAGAAGAAGACATAGTTGATGGTAAAACTGTAGATACACGGGGCTATTTTGACAAACTACGGTTTGGATCAATGAAATCATTACAGGTTAATATTGAGAAAAAGGCTGGGCGCTCTACGATGACGGACGCTCAATATGCAATAGGTAAAAGCTTAATCGATACAGAAAGTCGCATTGATACATGGAAAAGAAAGCTCGAAAGTGTTGAAGCTCGATACTGGAAACAATTTACCGCTATGGAGCAAGCAATCAATAAAGCAAACCAGCAATCAAGTATGTTTATGCAAGGTGCAGGTTGAGGCTTCTAATTCGCAAGGTAGGAGAATGTTATGCAACTAATAGATCAACTATTGCAGATGTCAGCTAATTTATTCAAACTTTTGGGCGACACTCCAAAAGGTGAAGAGCGCGATGAGTATATCGACAACATCAACAGTATGTTGGATAAGCGTGGGAAAATTATTGAAGATTTAGTACAAGAAGGATTTCGATTCGACGAACAAAATCGAATTCATCGAACGTTACTTGAATTAGATAATGGAATAAAAGGACGATTGGCTGCTGTCATGAGTGCCGTAAAGCAGGATATGGCAAACTTACAGAAAACGAAAAAAAGTGAAGGACAATACTTTGATCCATACTCGAATGTGCGTGTGATGGATGGGATGTATTATGACAAAAAGAATTAACATTTACCTATTCGCTTTTCTTCAAAAATGGTTTAAACTAGTAAATAAGTAACCTTTCAAAGGAGTTGTCCTTTATTGGCAGCAAATTTAACAGCACAAAATGCGTATAAACAAAATAGTGTTACCACTGCTTCCCCTGGTGAGCTGACGTTAATGCTCTATAATGGATGTTTAAAGTTCTTGCACAAAGCAAAACTGGCAATTCATGAAAAGAATATCCAAGAAAAAAATGCAAATCTTATAAAGGCGCAGGCAATTATTAGCGAGCTTATGGCGACATTGAATATGGATATCGAAATATCAAAAAATATGTTTGCACTTTATGAATATATGAACCATCGTTTAGTAGAGGCAAATATTCAAAGTGATGTCGCAATAATTGAAGAAGTTGAGGGATTAGTGGCGGAATTCCGTGATACATGGAAGGAAGTTATTCGCATCAATCGACAGCAGCAATTCGGTCAGGGAAACGCTGGACAAATTTAGACAACATAGAGGCCATCGATTCAAGATGGTCTCTTTTCTTTGCGAGAAAAACGAGACACGGCATTTACATCATACAAAAGAGAACCATTTAACTTCTTTCAGAGTTAAAGCCTCCGGCGGATGTCACGGAAATCGGAAAGGAATACTTTGTGCAAGCACAAAGCCGATTCCGGACGCAATTATGCCGAGGCATAATTGATTTAGTCATAAAATAGGTCTTTAATCGGCAAAATATGTTACTTATTCCCTCTAGATGTAAAACATGCATCGTGTCATAATCAAGCTAAATAGATGTTTAGAATAGTATTGGGGTGGGTAGATGATATTTAAACGCCAAGAAGGCTTTCGATTTAAGTTCGATGAGCCTGTAAAAATGACTTTTGCAATATATGAGGATGGTAGAGTCAATCAAGCGCAAACGGCAATGGCTGACTTGCTTGATATTAGTCCACGAGGTTTAAAGATGTTTACTGAGGTGGATTTAGGTGTTAATCCTCCTCCGTTGGATTTACGTTTTGTGCTTGATACTAGAGAGGTACGAGCTTATGGTGAAATAATTTGGAGCCGTCCCTTTGGCAATGGCAAGCAATATGGCGTGAATTTCAATGACCAAGAATCGGTTGAAGATTTGATTGTTGAAGAGTTGAAACTGCGCCGAAGAAAAGAAGCAGATGAGGCAAAACTAAACAGTATTAATTCATAAAGTAAAACATTCAGCGGTGGGGATTTTGCTCATCCCATATCTAACTTTTTTACTTTCGCAGATGCTACACATTATTGTAGGAAAAAAATTTTTTAAAAAAAAAGAATTATTTTAGAGGAATTTCGCAAACTTGTGTAGAAGTATAAAGTATAGCAGTTATAAAGGAGGAGTTTACATGTTAAACTTTAACATTCGCGGTGAAAATATTGAGGTAACTCCAGCTATTCGAGAGTATGTTGAGAACAAAGTCGAGAAAGTTGAACGTTATTTTAACGAAGATGTTAACGCCAACGCTAACGTAAATTTAAAGGTTTATAATGACAAGCAAACTAAAGTGGAAGTTACAATTCCAATGAAGAACTTAACTCTTCGTGCAGAAGAGCGTCATAATGATATGTATGCTGCAATTGACTTAATCGTTGATAAATTAGAACGTCAAATCCGTAAGCATAAAACAAAAGTAAACCGTAAATTCCGTGAGCGTGAAGGTACAGGCCTTTATTTTGCTACTTCTCAAGCAGCAGCTGATGCAGTAACAGAGGAAGATGAATACTCTATTGTTCGCACAAAGCAATTTGATCTAAAACCGATGGATCAAGAAGAAGCTGTCTTACAAATGAATATGCTAGGGCATGATTTCTATATCTTTACAGATGCAGAATCAAACGGCACAAATATTGTCTACAAACGTAAAGACGGTAAATATGGCTTAATTGAAACAACTTAAACTTTAATATGTACAAGGGCTCTCGCGAAATGCGGGAGCCTTTTTTATCTTCATTCAGTAGAAAATTCTTATCTCTATAGGTGATGGAATGATTGCAGGTATATCTTTTCACCAAACGCCTACAGAATGAAGATAAGCCTCTGGAAGATGTCACGCATTGTTTATCTGCGCGAAAGCGAAGCGGCAGCTACAATTACGCCAAGGCGTAATTGATATGATTTCATTTCATGCTAAGGACTCTGTTTGCATGAAACTGTTACACAATGGTAAAATGGAAGTTGAGACTATATAGGAAGTGAAAAAATTCATGGCAAACCTATTAAATAAATTATTTGATTTCAATAAACGTGAACTAAAAAAATTAGAAAAAATCGCTGACCAGGTTGAGGGATTCGCTTCTCAAATGGAACAGCTTTCAGATGATCAATTACAAGCGAAAACAGAAGAGTTTAAAAAACGCTATGCCGACGGAGAGCATTTAGATTCGATTCGTGCGGAAGCTTTTGCCGTTTGTCGAGAAGGGTCAAAGCGTGTGTTAGAGATGTACCCATTCCGTGTACAAATTATGGGTGCTGCGGCATTAGATGAAGGTAATATTGCGGAAATGAAAACCGGTGAAGGTAAAACGTTAACAGCTACAATGGCTGTTTACCTAAATGCTATTACTGGTAAAGGCGTACATGTTGTGACAGTCAACGAATATTTAGCGAGTCGTGACGCTGAGGAAATGGGGCATTTGTATAATTTCTTAGGCTTAACTGTCGGTTTAAACTTGAACAGCTTGTCAAAAGAAGAAAAACGTGCAGCCTATGAAGCTGATATTACGTATAGTACAAACAATGAGCTTGGCTTTGACTATTTACGTGATAATATGGTGCTTTATAAAGAAGAACGTGTACAACGTCCGCTACATTATGCAGTAATCGATGAGGTTGACTCGATTTTAATTGATGAAGCGCGTACGCCATTAATTATTTCGGGTCAGGCTGGGAAATCAGCGCAGCTTTATAAACAGTCTAATGCGTTTGTTCGTATGTTAAGTGCGGAAACGGATTACACGTATGAAGAGTCGACAAAAGGTGTTACGTTAACAGATGCTGGTGTTGAAAAAGCAGAGAAGGCATTTGGCATTGATAACCTATTTGATTTGACACATGTTCGTTTAAACCATGCGATTAACCAATCGTTAAAGGCACATGTAAGTATGCATAATGATGTTGATTATGTTGTACAAGAGGGCGAAATCATTATTGTTGACGGCTTTACAGGTCGTTTAATGAAAGGTCGCCGTTACTCAGATGGACTGCATCAAGCAATTGAAGCTAAAGAGGGCGTAGAGATTCAAAATGAATCGATGACGATGGCGACAATTACGTTCCAAAACTACTTCCGTATGTATCAAAAGCTTTCGGGTATGACAGGTACAGCGAAAACAGAGGAAGAGGAATTCCGTAATATTTATAATATGAGTGTTGTGGCGATTCCTACGAATAAGCCGATTGCTCGTGATGACCGTCCGGACTTAATTTTTGCTTCGATGGAAGGGAAATATAAAGCGGTAGCGGAAGATATTGCAGAGCGCCATAAAGCAGGACAACCTGTTCTTGTTGGTACTGTTGCAATTGAAACATCTGAAATCATTTCTAATTTATTGAATAAACATAAAATCCCACACAACGTCTTAAACGCGAAAAACCATGAGCGTGAAGCGGAAATTATTGCGAATGCTGGTACGCAGGGGGCAGTAACAATCGCTACGAACATGGCTGGTCGTGGTACGGACATTAAACCTGGAGAAGGTGTAATGGAGCTTGGTGGTTTAGCGGTAATTGGTACGGAGCGTCATGAATCTCGTCGTATCGATAATCAGCTGCGTGGTCGTTCTGGTCGTCAAGGGAACCCAGGGGTTACTCAATTCTACCTGTCACTAGAAGATGAATTAATGCGTCGTTTTGGTTCCGATAATATGAAGAACATGATGATGAAATTAGGGATGGATGATTCACAGCCATTACAATCTAAAGTTGTTTCAAGAGCAGTAGAATCAGCTCAAAAACGTGTTGAAGGTAATAACTTCGATGCTCGTAAACGTCTATTACAATATGATGATGTGTTACGTCAGCAACGTGAGATTATTTATAAAGAGCGTTATGACGTATTAGAAACAGAAAATATGCGTGTACTTGTTGAGTCTATGATTCAAGAAACAATCGACAATGTTGTCGCATTGTATACGCAAGGTGAGCAAAAAGATTGGCACTTAAAAGCAATTGATGACTTTGTCTCAGCAAATCTATTAGATGAAGGCGATCTGAAGGTGGAAGATTTCCAAGGTAAATCTGCAGAAGAGATTAACCAGCTAATTTCTAACGCTGTCCAAGTGCGTTATGATGAAAAAGAAGAACAGCTTACACCAGAGCGTATGCGTGAATTTGAAAAGGTTATCTTACTACGTTCAATTGATACAAAGTGGATTGATCATATTGATGCGATGGATCAGCTACGTCAAGGTATCCATCTTCGTGCATATGGTCAAAATGACCCACTTCGTGAGTATCAACAAGAGGGCTTTGCTATGTTTGAGGATATGGTCGCATCCATTCGCGAAGATGTAGCAAAATATGCGATGAAGGCAGAAATCCATAATAATTTAGAGCGTGAGGAAGTTGCAAAAGGTCAAGCTGTTAATCCGAAAGAGGATGGCGGCGGTTCAGCTCCGAAAAAGCAACCTGTTCGTAAGGCTGAAAATGTCGGACGTAATGATTTATGTCCATGCGGAAGCGGTAAGAAATTTAAAAACTGCCATGGTGCAGGTCAATAATATTCGTAAAAGATCATTTTAACTTTATGTTAAAATGGTCTTTTTTTCTATGGTTTAGTACGATACGCCTAGCAGTTAGCTAAGACTCTAGAGAATGTGAGAAAATCGCCAATCAGTCGGGAGGTTTTTAAATCAGAGTTTAAACGAATTGGAATATTAGAAAATTCAGAAAAAAGTATATAATACTACAACAATAGGTAAATAGTTCAATGAAAAGGGTAATGCTTATAACTTTTTTCTGATTTATTATGAATGTATAAATAGTTTGAAAGTTTTGATAATTGCAACCGGTTCTTTGAATAAAGGGGGTGATTCATGGGTGGGTATTAAAAATCCTCGAGAAAAGAAGTCCTGGCCAGACCTTCTCGAGGAAATACATTGGAGTATACCAATATGTTTATTAGTATACTCCTCTTTACTAGAAGAAAAAAATTCTTTTTTGAGGAGGATTGACGTGCATAGTGATGACATTATGAGTAGTGAAACGATGCTGTATATACCGGAGTATGATGCACATGGTAACTTGTGTACACGTGTAATAGAAAGGGATTACGAATATATATCAAAATTAGCACCGACAAAATTAATGGACTATAATCTACGTTATTTTGGTTCAAGCTTAAGGGGGGCTCTCGATGGATCGAAAATGATACTTGGAAAGCTGAATAAAAATCCAATAGTAGTTCATGAACAAAGTAATATTGTATGGTTTCCAAGTAAGTCTTATTTACGACGTGAATGTATATGGTTTGCTGTTCATCATATCCAAGACTATCTAGCTGTCGATAAAAAGAATACAAAAGTAATTTTTATGAACGGCTATGAAACTAATGTGGATCTAAGTGTTAGAGCATTTGAAAACAGAATTCAAAGAGCTTTTTTACTAAAATATAAGCTAGAGAAACGAACAAAGAACTTACTAGTTCAATATGATCAAGGTAAAGTATTCCAACGCATGGCGAACGACGTTATCTTTGAGGATGAAGCTGAAAAAGACTGAAACGAATGCTGTGTTGTAAAAAAGTATGTTTTCCCCCGTAAAAACGTTATAATAAAAAGATCGGGGCTTTTAAAAATGAAGTATCAGTATTTTGAAATCATTTTTTACTGATGTTAAAACTTCAAGTTTGCCCCATTAATAATGTTCGGAGGATTTAACAATGATTGAATTAGCAGATGTACGTAACGCGTTAGACACTTCAGCCAAAAAATTGGCGGATTTTAGGGGGTCTCTTTGACTTAGAAAACAAAGAGGCACGCATTCAAGAATTAGATGAAATGATGCTTGAGCCAGGTTTCTGGGATGATCAGCAAGGCGCACAGGTAATCATTAATGAGAGTAATGGCTTAAAGGCAACAGTTAATGAGTATAAAGATTTATTGGAAACGTATGAGAACCTAGATATGACACTAGAGCTAATGCGCGAAGAGCCTGATGAAGAATTGCAGGAGGAGCTAGGCAATGAATTAGTAGAATTCCAGCAAAAAATGGGCGATTTTGAGCTGCAATTACTATTAAGCGGTCCATACGATCAAAATAATGCGATTTTAGAGCTGCACCCAGGAGCAGGTGGTACGGAATCTCAGGATTGGGGCTCAATGCTGCTTCGTATGTACACACGCTGGGCTGAAAAACGTGGCTTTAAAGTCGAAACAGTTGATTATCTTCCAGGCGATGAAGCAGGTATTAAATCTGTAACATTGTCGATTAAGGGTCATAATGCTTACGGATATTTGCAAGCAGAAAAAGGTGTCCATCGTTTAGTACGTATTTCACCGTTTGACTCTTCGGGTCGTCGTCATACATCATTCGTTTCTTGTGATGTTATGCCTGAATTCGATGACAATATTGAAATTGATATTCGCACAGAGGATTTAAAAATTGATACGTATCGTGCAACAGGTGCAGGTGGTCAGCACATTAATACGACAGATTCAGCTGTTCGTATTACGCACATGCCAACTGGTACTGTCGTACAATGTCAGGCAGAACGTTCACAAATTAAAAACCGTGAAAAAGCAATGACGATGTTAAAAGGGAAACTCTATCAATTAGAGATCGAAAAGCAGCAGGCACAGCTAGATGAAATCCGTGGTGAACAGAAGGAAATCGGCTGGGGCTCACAAATTCGTTCATATGTATTCCATCCATATTCAATGGTGAAGGATCATCGTACAAATGAAGAAACAGGTAATGTAGGAGCAGTGATGGATGGTGATGTAGATCCATTCATTAATGCATATTTACGTTCAAAAATCGGGTAATGAAAGCCCCTCAGAGGCATGAACTGCTCCCTGTCAAGTAGACAGTGGAAATAATAAAAAGCTTTTAAGCGGCTTTAGCCCTGTATTCTAATGGGCTTAAGCCGTTTAATCGTTCTTGGTATCTATCGTTATTGTAAAACTGGATATAATCCTCAATCGCTTGTTGT
>NZ_JBFTHS010000036.1:0-50468 GCF_056394365.1 Lysinibacillus sp. 10T31 | reverse complement strand
GCTTTCGCACAGATAAAACCCTGTTGCTGACGCTTCGCTTTCGCACAGATAAAACCCTGTTGCTGACGCTTCGCTTTCGCACAGATAAAACCCTGTTGCTGACGCTTCGCTTTCGCACAGATAAAACCCTGTTGCTGACGCTTCGCTTTCGCTACAGAAAATACTTGTAGCTGACGCTTTGCTTTCGCTACATAAAACATTTGCTGAAAGAAGTTAAATTACATTGGAGTTACATAAATCTGTTTTTCAGTTGGATCCCAGAGGACAATCCCAACATCTTGATTTTGATCTATAATACGAATAGAAATGGGAATATAATCAAGTAAAATAGTATTCAATTTAGTACTAGTCAACTGTAAAAGGCCAATCAATTCAGTATCATTTATTAAAGGCACATTAACATCCATTCTTAATTCCGTTAAATTCCCGTTCTCATATCGAAGTTTACCAACTATTTTAGGATTTAAATGTTTAAAGCCTTCTTGAATATCTTCTTTGAAAATTAATAATTTACTATAACTTTCTTTGTCTAAACTATAAAGTGAATCTGAAGGGAATGTATAATTTTTTATATCTATACCAGCCCATTTATCTATTTTATCCTCGCCTTCAGGAATAAATGTTTGAGCTAAAAATATTCCTGGAATTATATCGTTTTTGTTGGATTCTTGATATAAAGTTAGGTGAATAGGAACATTAGGTATTTTACTATTGCTTCTTATGTCTTGTATTATAGTTGCGGCTATTTTCTTACCGTAATTTTCTACGTCATTAACCTTATCTTCATTAGTATCGACTTTAACTTGATCCGTATAAGTTAAGCCTTTATCATCATGTACTCTAATGTCATAAAATTCATTTAAGGATATGGCTAAAGACATTCCTTCAATTTTTCCATTTTCTTTGTTAATAAAATTTTGTTCTAAGACATGGGATAATATTTTAGGATTATTTTTTTCATCCTCTAAAATATCTCCAGTACTTTTTTCAATAGGTGGGTTTAAACCAAAACCTTCTTTTGATTTTCTATCTAACCAATTATTGATCATTTTTTTATCCAAATATTGACCTTCCTGCATATAAAACTTCTTTGTAGGAAAGTAATTGACTGATAAATCCATTAATCCTTTTTCAATTTCACTGACGTTTAATGAATTGTTCATATTACTAAGTATCAACCCTCTTGAAACGTTAGGTTGTGCAGGTTGTTTAATTTCATATATTTCCTTTTGTTGTATTGATGATACATACGTTTTCTTATCATTTTTAATAACTTGATCATCATCACTACAAGAAGCTAAAAGAAATAGTGGTGATAGAAAAAACAACATACTCTTCTTTATATTCATTTTAAAATACTCCTTACTTGATTCTTATATAATTATCGCGTATCAAAAGTTACGATAACTTCAGTTTGGCTAATCAAAAGTGAAATTGTTCCGATAAATCTTCAATGTATTCCTATAAAAATGAATTCATCACAATAACGTGGCCGCCTCGCTTCGTTGCAGGGTCTCATCTGTGACACAATACCCAAGGAGTTGCTTAGTCTGTAACTTTTGGTAATACAACATTATATTTACATTTTAAGTTTGATTCTGGTAAAAGTATATAATAAAAACTGATATCTTTTTCGTACGTCATAAAATCAAAATTTGCCTTACGCCATCGCTTTAATTTTTTAATAAATTGGAGGCATTGATAAAATGAATTTTCCTGAGTTTAAAAACTGTCTTTTGACAATAAGCGAAATCATTTATTTTGATAGCAATGAGTATCTTCGTGAAAAAACTTCTAATCCTTTTAGATTAAAGGAAATCATAGACATTGCTGAAAATTTAGTGGCGAGTATAACGAATGAAGATGAGAAATATTTTCTAATGGGAACGCTGGGGAATTTATATAGAATTTACGGAGAACCACAAAAAGCCGTTAACATTTTAACTGAATGCGTTTTTATTACTAGCAATCAGCACAACAGCAATCGTGAAATCGCGGCATTAATACGTCTTGGAGAGGCAATCAAATATAAAGGTAATCCAATGAAAGCATTAGAAATCTTCAACGAAGTTTTAGAGAAATGTAAGGCAAACAATAACTTGTTATATTTGGACTTTGCCATACAACATAAAGGGAAGTGTTTGTTAGAATTAGGGGGAATTGCTGAAGCAGAAAAATGCTTTGAAGAAGCATTAAAGTTAAGGGAATTTAAAGGTGATATATCACTTATTGAATCTACCCGACAAGCATTGAATTTTATAAAGAAACGGAATGCTAAAAACTTTACTGAATAGCCGTTAAAAGATCACACATTTTTTATGTAAAATAAATTGAAGGATTTATGGGCGATAAATTATCCTTATAAGTTCATTTAATTAAGTATAATTTGAATAAAGTTTACAAAAACTTGTAGTAAGCTGAGGCCATCATTTATGATGGTCTTTTTTTATAAAACGATAATTTTGAAAGCGGATACACTTTTCGCAGAGTTTTTTTCTTGTAACTATTGAATTGCTAGTGAAAACAATGTATAGTGAAGTGATTTGTCTGACGTCTGACTATCTACATATATTCAGTTTTAAGATCTAAAGCTGTTATTCAAGTTTCAATAATGGAGCATAATGAGTGACAGAAGGATTTGTAGTTTCGGATATCGAACGCGCAAAAATAATCAATATTATTTATGGAGGAACTCATGAGATACTTAATATCCATTTGTGGATTGCTACTTGTTTTTGGTTTAGCTCTGTTAATGAGTAAAAACAAAAAAGAAATAAAATATAAAAACATAATTATGATGTTAATCATTCAATTTATATTTGCAGCATTACTGCTAAATACGAAATTTGGTTATGTTCTAATCAAAGGATTTACAAATGTATTTGATCATTTATTGTCTTACGCAAGTACGGGCGTAACTTTTGTTTTTGGTGGTTTAGCGAATAAAGGAGAGTATTCCTTCTTCCTAAATGTGTTATTACCAATTATTTTTATATCTGTATTGATAGGGATTTTACAGCATTTCAGAATTCTTCCTTTCATCATGAAATGGATAGGTTTACTTTTAAGTAAAGTAAGTGGTATGGGGAAATTGGAATCCTATAATGCTGTTGCTTCTGCAATGGTAGGTCAATCTGAGGTATTTATTACTGTAAAAAAACAATTAGATAAGATTACTCCACAGCGAATGTATACATTATGCGCATCAGCAATGTCGACCGTTTCGATGTCAGTTGTTGGAGCATATATGACGATGATTGAACCAAAATATGTTGTGACGGCGATTGTCTTGAACTTGTTTGGTGGATTTATTATTGCTTCAATCATTAATCCGTATAGTGTAAAAGAAAGTGAAGATATCTTAGCGATTGAAGATGAAAATAAGCAAACTTTCTTCCAAATGCTTGGAGAATATATCATGGATGGATTTAAAGTAGCCGTCATTGTTGGAGCTATGCTGATCGGTTTCGTAGCATTAATGGATTTAATCAATTCAGTATTTGATATGATTTTCGGTATATCCTTCCAAGACATTTTAGGTTATATCTTTGCACCAATAGCTTTCCTAATGGGTGTACCATGGGCAGATGCTGTTTCTGCCGGAGGAATTATGGCAACTAAATTAGTAACGAATGAATTTGTTGCAATGGTAAGCCTTGGAGAAGTGGCTAAGTCTATGAGTGCACATACACTGGCTATTATTTCTGTATTTGTTGTATCCTTTGCAAACTTTTCATCGATCGGTATTATTGCTGGAGCAGTAAAAGGTTTGAATGAAAGGCAAGGAGATGTAGTTGCTCGTTTTGGTTTAAAGTTGTTGTACGGAGCAACACTTGTTAGTATCTTAACAGCTACAATTGTTGGTTTGGTTATTTAATTTATAAAAAAGAAGCAGTTGACTGCACTCCAATATGTATTGGGTGCAGTTTTTTTTATGGCTAAAGTGTGTGATTTTTGTACTTCATGAATGTTCAACGGTACAGTTTAGTTGAAGAATAGAAGGGGAGTAAGATAGCACACAGGCGCTTTTACATTAGTACATAAAAAAGCCACTTTATTTAAGTGACTTAGAAAACTAAGACCACCGTTGTTAAGATAGTCTTTTTGTTGAATTATTGGTTGTACCTTTTCTAAGAAAATGAATAAAAATGAGTAGTATTAGTTGAAATAGTGCAACAATCATAAATGCAATACCCAAAACAATGAATGAGACCATTCTAACTTCAGGAGTTTGAACTACCCCTGCATAATCAACTTCTCTTACGCCAATATATATTGCCCCAGCAGTAAAAATGAATAGCCATACAATATTTATAGCCCACCATATTTTCATACCCAAAATAAATATCTCCTTTCTATTCATAATTGTATTTGGTTTGCTACCGTAACTTAGGGATGATTTCCTTTCCAGCGAGGCGTTTCCAGAGGCGTCCGATGTGCCGCTTTGAGGAAACAGAATTTTGGTCACAAAGAGAGTCGCTAAAGAACTAAAATAAGGAGTATTCTAAGTAGAAACCCTCTTAATAAATGTCATCCCAGGTGATGAATTTAATGCTCCGATTATTGTTTTTAATTGTAACGTTTTCCCTTTTAACTGGAAACAAACTTTAGGCGGTGCTACTTCTCAGCCTCAAGACTGATTTCCTAATGTTTCTGCGCTCTCTCTTAATTTACTCATCATTTCGATATAAAAAGATATCCTCATTTGTTTAGTTAAATAAACAAGTAGTCGAGCAAACATCGTTTTGGCTGAGTTGCATATATCGAGCTAGATGGCAAGTTATGCCGTGTTAGAACAGGTACATTTTCAGGCAAGGAAGCAGCCAAAGCAGGGGCAAGTAAAGTAGAAACAGTTAATTAGCACAGGTAACAGATGTTATATCCAAATAATATTAAGTCCTAGGTGCTAATTAATTTTAGTCTGGGCTTTTTGTCTTTATACCATTAATGGTGATTTATAGTGAATTAATAAAAATTTATCGTTTTACGATAAAAAAATATTGACTAAGGATGTGTTATCGATTATTCTAACATAAGAAAGTTGAGAAGGCGGTGAATTATGAAACATAAGGAATTAGCAAAGTGGTTAAAAATTATTATTTTTTTCTGCTGCGTATTTGGTTTATTGTTCTGCGTCTATGTTGGGCCAGAAACAGGGAAGAATATATTGTCAGATTCTCATTCCTTAAAGGAATTATATAAACCTTTTATCGCATTTATTTGGATAACGGGTATACCTTACTTTTATGCTTTATGTATAGGCTGGAGTATCTGTTCAGACATTAATTTAGGCAACGATTTTACATTGAAAAATGCAAAAAGGTTAATGCGTATAAGTGTTTTAGCAATGACAGAAGGAGTTTTATATGTTATTGCACTACTTTATGTATTTATTAGTGGGAACTACAATACTAATCTTTTAATGATTCTTTTGCTAATACTATTTTTTGCAGTAGTTATTTCTGTATTTACTTCTTTACTTTCTTATTTAATGGGTAAAGCTAGTGAAATTAAAGAGGATAACGAATTAACGATTTGAGGTGTAACATGGGCATCATAGTTAATCTTGATGTAATGCTAGCTAAAAGGAAAATGAGTGTTACAGAACTATCAGAAAAGCTTGGTATCACAATGGCAAACGTCTCAATTCTAAAAAATGGAAAAGCAAAAGCGATTAAATTTTCAACATTAGAGAAGATATGTGAAGTATTAGACTGTCAACCAGGTGATATCTTGGAATATAAAAAATAAATAAACTAACTTTATTGGAGGAAAATATTATGAAAATGAAATATGTTATCGCATCTACACCAATACTTTTAGGAGTAATATGTTTAATTGCAAAAGCTATCATTGGAAGTAAAGTAGCTATAGATGGCACTTTAGAAGAACCTTTTTTCTTAATTCCAATTGGAATTTTATTATTCTTCTTAGGAATTGTGTCACTAGCTGGTGTGGCTTTGATTTCAATGTTTAAGAAAACACAAGTTTCAAATTAAAGTAATCAATTCAACCAACCATTAAAATAACCAGGTATTCATATGAGCGCCTGGTTTTATTTTATCTCCCTAACAATTGCTTTTTCTTCGCGTCAAATTCTTCCGGAGTCAATAACTCATCATTTAATAAATAATTCAATTCGCGAATTTCATCACCAAATCATACATGTCCTTTTCCTGTTAGCTGCAGGTATAGAGGCAGTTTTGGGCATGGTCTTAGATATCTAAATACCTGTTTTAATTTCAAGTGCAATATGTACTGGTACATCGTCAATGATAGCTATGTTTCCAGAAGATACGAATTCAATTTGCTTAGAGCTTTTAAGTAATAAATCGAATAAATCATCATATATAGATGAAACAGTGAATAGAGAACGACTAGCATTTTGATAAAAAAAAATCACCCTCCAATAATGGAGAGTGATTCGTTCAAAAGCCTTGTGGCTGTATGATTAAATTAAAAAGCCGCGTATGCCGTAGTTATTATAGAAAGTTTTAAACCACCACTCCTCAAAGTGGGTGTTCGCAGAAGCTTTCCTGCTTATCCTCATGCACCTTAGTGTGAGGCCCGTCATTCCAACTCCAATAATAAAACTCCCTTTTACAGCTTAAAGGTTAAAACTTAATATTGTACGAACAATGCAGCCTTTAAGGATATAATAAGACATGTTAAACAAACTTGCAAGTAAGATGGTTTGTACAAAAAAGTCAATGGGCAAGTGACCCAATTCATACGTTTTCAAAATGAAATATCTCCAAAAACATGAAACAGATTCATACTTTTTTCACAAATGCGAACGAAAAATACGAACAACCTTTACTTAGTAGGGCTTAGTATGTAAGATAAAGGAGCATATATAGGGTTTACCTAGAGAATAAGTAAAAGGAGGAAGCGGAAATGGCAGCTTATCCAAATTGTCCAAAATGTAATTCTGAATACACATATGAGGATGGAACAAACTTTGTATGTCCAGAATGTGCGCATGAGTGGAGCACAGATGTCACGGAGCAGGACACAGATACGTTAATCGTAAAGGATGCTCATGGCAATCTACTTGCAGACGGTGATTCCGTTACAGTTATTAAGGATTTAAAAGTTAAGGGCAGTTCTTCAACTTTAAAAATTGGGACCAAGGTGAAAAGCATTCGTCTCGTTGAAGGCGATCACAATATTGATTGTAAAATCGATGGCTTTGGTGCAATGAAATTAAAGTCAGAGTTCGTAAAAAAAGCATAAGTAAAAAAGAGTCGTGAAAATGAAGCGCCCAACTAGGAATGATGTTGGGAAGCTATTCAAAAAACGACTCTTTTTTTATTTCTGGATAAAGGAAGTTGCCTCAAATACATTGAGACAACTCCTTTTTGCAAGGTGTAACATTATTTTGTAAATCTACGAAATAGAATAGCAAAAGCAGCACCGAATAGTGCAAAAATAGTATGTAAAATGGCTATGAAGCTAGCTCCAATCAACAGTGTACCAATTTCCGTTAAGGAGTAGTGGGTGACATAGAGTGAATTATTGATATTGTTAATAATAGCCCATACGAAAACAGGTACAAAGCTGATAGCAAAAACAATCCAAATATTTTTGTAAAAGAAATAAGTAAGGCAGCCAAAAATTGCGTAAGATATAGCAAAGCTTGTTTGATTACCTAGTAAGGAAGAGTTAATGGCAAACATAAAGGATAGTACGATAAAAACAAGATGGAAAAATGTTATCGTTCTTTTCATTAATAAATGATAGCCTGGTGATTGCTTTGAAGTAGCGAGCTGCCGACAATGCTCACAAGTAGCTAAATGTTGTTCGACGAATTCTACAGTAGTTGCTTGGAGCACTTGTTTTTTATACAAAGGTAATAAATCCTCTACAATTGAACATTCCTGTGACAAAAGCTTCCCTCCAATCGAAATCTCCTTCCATTATACGACTTTTTTAAGAAAATAAAAAAAGCCTTCCGTGAGTTAATTCGTTCGGAAAACTTGTACATGCACCCTATTAATTTGATGTTAATACTTCATTGGTCAAAGCTTGAATATCAATATGTGTTTTTTCCTTCACAGCATCCTTCAGAATCTCAGTACGGAAATAGTGAACCGACGCTTCAAGAGGAATAGTTAAAATCTTGGAAAGGGCTGATTGATACATATGCACAAATTCTTTATCGGTGTTTCCTCGTTTTAACTCAGCAAAGGCTTCATAAAATTGATCAAGCTTATCAGCAAATTCAAGTAGGCGACCCTCTATTGTTTTATCCTTACCTTCTTTCATGCGCTCAAAGAAGACAGCCTGAAACTCTTGTGGAATCTCATCAATAATAAATTTCTCCATCATTTTATCTTCCACATGTGCAAGCATTTGTTTAAGCTCTGGGCTTGCATGCTTTACCGGTGTTTTAATATCGCCGATAAATACTTCAGCAAAGTCGTGGTTGATGGTTTTTTCATATAATGATTTCCAATTGATCGTAGCTCCGTTCATTTCTTCAAGTGTGGCAAAAAACATCGCATACTGCGATACCTTCCAAGAGTGAGCAGCCACATTGTGCTCCTCAAATTTGAAGCGTCCAGGGCAACGAATAATACGCTCTAAATCGTTAAGGCTTGTAAAAAATTGATGAATTCCTATAAAAATCACTCCTTTTTGGTCTATATGTGCATGTTACTATAATCCATACCCTCTTTGTGCAAATTTCAAACATCTTAACAATGATTCATTTTGCGTTTACAAAGGATTCACAATTGACGATAAAGCGCGTTTATGTTGGTGCTATAATGAGGGGGACTGAATCAATTATGCCTCGCCATAATTTAAGTAACTTAAACCCGCATTCATCTCACCACCTATAGAGGGGGGAGACATTTGTAACTACCGTTTCACTTACGTTACATTAAACACGTGTAGCTGACGCTTCGCTTTCGCTACATAAAAACACTTGTAGCTGACGCTTCGCTTTCGCTACATAAAAACACTTGTAGCTGACGCTTCGCTTTCGCTACATAAAAACACTTGCTGAAAAAAGTTAAAAGGGAGTATGCACCGTGATTTCAACTTATACACTTCTTCTTTACATACATATTTTAAGTGCCATTCTTTCGATTGGGCCATTGTTCGTTGTTTTAACAATTGTTAAAAAAATGCGTACAGCATCTCATGTTGAAATGTCACCATATATTGAGGCTTTTAAAGGAGCAATTACGATCGTCAAGCATTCGGGGCATGTTCTTGTTGCATCTGGTATTTTATTAATGTGGCAAGCGGGCTATCAGTGGAGTACCTCGTGGATAGTTCTTACATTTCTTGTGATGTTGGCCTCCATTGTTTTTTTAGCAAGAGCGTTCAAACCGACTTTACAGACATTTAATACACCTGCCTATGACCAGCAAAAATTTGCTTCATTGTTACATCGCAAAGCATGGATGTACATTTTATTATTGCTAATTATGTTATGGCTAATGGTAGCAAAGCCTGTACTTTGGTAAGAAGCTGGCTCATCACCAAAACGTGTGGTTGATTTCCGTTCCGACTGGGCGCTTTCCTGGGGGCGTCCGATGAGCCGCTTCGCTTCGCTGCAGGGTCTCATCTGTGACGCTTATCCCCAAGGAGTCGCCCAGTCTCCACTCCAATCAACCACTTCACATAGCAAATATCTTCTGGCATGACACTCTAATTTATAGTTATAAAACGATACTAAAGCAATTTTATGCAATAGCGTAGATGCTAACGTAGCGGCAGCAACAGATGTCTTAGGAAACGAAGCATTAGAATAACAGGCGTACAATTGCGTCACTGTAATAAGTCTTTTTTGTAGATTAAGTTGGGTAGCAATAGTGTTCACTTTTGAAATGAATAAAATTTCTAAAAGTTCTACACTATTGCTGATTGGAGTGAAGGGCTACTCGACTCCCGTGGGAAAGCGAGACAGGCGAAGACCCTGCACGGAGCGAATGTTTTCCGTGCGAAAGCGAAGCGACAGCAACGCCAGCGGAGGAAGCGGCTCGACGCTCGCCCACAGGAAAGCGAGTAGCCTGCACCTTCATTCAATGCGCCACAACATTCTCAAAGATCACCTTTAATTTTGTTTTTCAACATTTTTTCATCAATTGCTAAGCAAGCGTTTGAAATAGCTTTTGCGAATAAATATAAAACTAACGAAGAACAGGACAAAGAAGCATAAAGAGCTCATCATTGAGACTTGTAAAAATGATGTTGAAACCATTGTTCGCATAGCAAATAATGTAGCAAATAACATTGTAGTGGCTATCGCGAATGGTACAAATATAAGGATTGTCAGCTCTTTAGAAACAACAGTGAATAACTCTTTTTTAGATAGCCCGAGTTTTCGTATGCCTACATACTTTTCTTTTTCCTGAAGAAGTGTCGTTTGTAAATAGAAGTAGAGTATGCTCATAGCTGCACTTAAGAAAATTAAGCTCAACATAGATCCGATAAAGAACATAACACTTTTTGTAAACATCTCTGCGTCATACAATTCGATTTTTGAAGTTACATAACGTTCTTCATATATATGTGGGAAATCTTCAATAATTTTTTTCGCCAACTCTGTATGTGCCGTCCAATTGTCTAGCTCAAATAAATAGGTTTTGTAGACAGGAAATCTGATGCTGTTATAAACTTCATCAGGCACAATAAAATACGTTTGTTGGAAACCTGTTGTTAATAGATTTTTTTCATTTATAGATAAAAGCTTAAATTGCTTCAGATATTTGTCACCACTTACATTGGTAATTGGTAATGTTTTACGATTACCAGCAACTGCTGTAAATTCATTTGCACCTAAGCTAACCTTTTCATTGTGTAACAAGTTATAATCGGAAGCTGACATATAACCGAGTCGTTGATCTTCATTCGATTTAAATTCAATAAAATATTTTTGTGAATCCACTGCGGATAATTGTTTTTCAATATTTTTAATATCAGCTTCTACCATACTTGGATCAGCTTTTGGCGTGGCAATATACTGAAAACTGTATGGATAATTCGCCTCACTATCTTTTTCAACATTGTAGTAAGAACTAAATAAAATGCTTGTACATAAAAATACGCCGCTTAATAAAATAGTCATTAAAAATAGCATATTTGCATGTGATTTCATTTTTGCATTCAGATTGGAAGCCAGTAGCATATTCGTTTGTTTCATATAGGCTGACGATTTCTCAAAAGCTTTTAGCAGGAAACGCATTCCTTGTGAGATGATTAAATAAATTGTACAAAGAACACTCACGAAAAACACTACATAGAAAAGAATACCGAGACTATCTACAATGTCATGTTCTATTTTTAAAAAATAGCCTAAACCAATAGAAATCATAATACTAATGAATAATAAAAGATAATGTGGTTTTATCGACTTTTCGATGACAACATCACTTTTTAATAGTTGAATGGAAGCTTCTTTATTAATAAATCTTGTCATTACTTTTGAAATAACAACGAATAATACAAGGAATAAACCAATCGTTAACATGATAGCTTTAATAGGGAAATACATACTGAAAGTTTCTGCATTTAAAACAACTTTGGCACCCATTAAGAAGAGAGGCGAAATGACAAGCCCAAGAATGATGGCTGTAATAATCGCCAATACACCGATAAGAATATTTTCACGAAAAACGAGCGTGCGAATTTGTTTCATGGATGCACCAGTAATCATAAAAATACCTAGTGTTTTTGTTTTCTTCTTTAAAAAGGCCATGATGGAATAGGCGATATAGATAAATGAAAACAAATAGACGAGCAAACTTGCTAATATTAATGCAAGGCCAAGTGTTGAGTCTGGATCTAAACCTGCAAGACTTGGATGAAATACAATGACTGTAAATAAAAAGAAAATAATGATAGAAAACATACTGCTAAGAAAATACGAAACATAGGTCCATTTATCACGTAAAATATTTTGGATAACGATATGATTAAAGCTCATGTTGTCCACCACCTAAAAAAGCAAGTGTGTCCATGATTTCCTGGTAAAATTGTTTGCGATTATGACCACGATGAATTTCGTTATATAATTTACCATCCTTAATGAATATAATACGATTTGCGAAGCTTGCTACATAAGGATCATGTGTCACCATTAAAATGGAAGTTTTCAGTTCTGTATGAATAGAACTAAATAAATTCATGACATCATTTACTGCTTTTGAATCGAGATTTCCTGTAGGTTCATCTGCCAACAATAAACTTGGTTCATGAATAACCGCACGAGCAATAGCTACACGTTGTTTTTGCCCACCAGAAATTTCATAAATTCGTTTTGAAAGAAGCTCTTCAATTCCAAGAAATTGAGATACATGTTGAAGTCGTTGCCGCATTTTATCGGCAGGTAAACTATCTAAAGTTAACGGTAATAAAATATTTTCTTTCACCGTTAATGTGTGTACAAGATTAAAATCTTGAAAGACAAAGCCTAATTCTGAACGGCGGAACTTTGCAAGCTCTTCATCATCTAATGAATAGGGATTTCTACCATTTATAAGAATTTCGCCAATAGTAGGGCGATCGATTGTTGACACGCTATTTAAAAATGTAGTTTTTCCACTTCCTGAAGGCCCCATAACGGCTACGAATTCATTCTCACCAAGTTGAAAATCTATGCCATTCAATGCCTTATATGTGATTTCTCCGATATATTCTTTTTGCAGATTGGTCACTTGTAGGATTGAGTTTCCCATCTTTGAACAACTCCCTTACTTCGATTGAATAGCTTAAGTATAAAGAAGGAGTAGCATTTTACCTATTTGGTTAAATGACGTCAATATGACAAAGTTGTCATATTACGAGCTTACAATCATGATTTTTTCACGCTATATGAAAAATCTATGGAGAAGGTAGTGACGCACTCATGGGACTGTAAAGTAAAAGGGTGCTCTAATTCAGTTAAAATCTTTTTCACTAAATACAAGCCTATACCTGTTGCCTCACCGCTCGTTCTACCTTTCACACCTGTATAAAATAAATCAAAGACACGTGAAATTTCACTCTCAGGAATCGTATCTCCATAGTTTTTAATTCGTAAAGTAGCTTCGTCATAAATAATTTGAATAGAACTTTCGGATTCACAGTACTTAATGGCGTTATTGATGATTTGATAAAGTACAATTTTTAACCATTTTCGATCTGAATAAATAATAGTATTTTCAACAAGCGTCACTTTTGGAAAAACTTCTTTGGCAATGAAATAATCCTTTAAATCGTTAACAACTTCTTTAATAAGCTCTTTTAATGAGAGTGCTTCTATTTTTAAATCAGCCACAAGATTGGACGTGCGTTCATATGTTAGCAGCTGATTAAGGGTAAACGTCAGCTTATCGCATTCTTGGTTAATTGTTTGCAAATGCTCGGATTGGCTATTTGCATTAGATTGAATAAGCAGTTGAATAACCGACAATGGCGTTTTCATTTGATGGGCAAAATGTGAAAGCACAAGTTGCTTTTCGTTTTCTTGCTCCTCTAAATGTTGCTGCTGTGTTAAGTATAGATATTGCATTTGTCGTAGTTTTTGGCTGTAGGCTTGCTCAATCCCAGCCTGTGGTTCATACAGATGGAGGTCATCGCTTGTTAATGTGTTGTTCTGTAAATGAGCATAGAGCTTTTTTCTGCGATAATAACGTCCGATCAGCCAAATGGTAAATAGGAAGCTAACGAGAAAGATAAAATAAAGATAGTGTGAAGATAAATCATCCAATGAATGAATGATCCAAGGTAATAACAGAAAGCTTACACAATAAAGAATGATGACACTAACATGATCTCGAAAGAACAGCTTCATTCTTCTGCCTCCACTAATTGATAACCAAGTCCACGAATTGTTTTAATTTCTAGTCTAGATTGGATAGTCTCGAATTTTTTGCGTAATCGGCCAATGTTAACAGATAAAGTGTTTTCTTCAACAAAGGATTCATCATCCCAAATGGCACTTAACAATTTTTGGCGAGGAACAACATTAGGATAAGCTTCAAATAGTAGTTTGCTGAGCTGCATCTCTTTTAACGTTAACAGGCTCTCATGTTTCTCGGTGTAAAGGCGAACTGTATTAGCATTTAACGTTGTATTAGCAATAGATATTGAATTAGATTCGGAGGAAGCATATTCTCCGTATGTACGACGAATAAGACCATTCACTTTTGCCATAAGCACATCTAACGAGAAGGGCTTAGTGATAAAATCATCCGCACCATTTTCAATACCGTGCACTTGATCGATGTCATTTACACGCGCAGATACAATGATGATAGGGCATTTGGATAGCTGACGGATTTTGCGTGACCAAAAGTACCCATCATAAGTTGGCAGGTTAATGTCCATAACAACGAGATGAGGTTGAATAGCTTGAAATTCTTCTGCTATATGATTAAATTGTTGGACGGTATGGCATTCAAATTGATATTTTGATAAATGCTCCACAATAATCTTTGAAATATTGGGATCATCCTCTATTATGTATATTTTGTACATAGTATCGACCTTTCTTTATAAGGTATCATTTAAAAATGGCGAATTTATCAAAATATACGATGTTGATTAGTTGATTGGAGTGGAGACTGGGCGACTCCTTGGGGATCAGCAATAGAGGAACGAAGGCTAAAATCATCACATCCTGTGATAACGCCTTCGTGACCAACATCGTGTTGGCCCGAGACCCTGCAGCGAAGCGGATGTTTTCTGTGCGAAAGCGTAGCGGCAGCAACAAAAGCGGCTCATCGGACGCCCCCAGGAAGCTTTGCTCTGTGCGAAAGCGAAGCGACAGCAATTGTTTTATCTGTGCGAAAGCGAAGCGACAGCAACAACAAAGCGCCCAGTCGGAACGGAAATCAACCACACGTTATGCTGATAATCTTCTTTATTTATATAATGTACCCTGATTTTTAAAATTCCATTAATATTCGTCATTGAATATAGTAGTAATTGTAACTTGAAAGTATAAAAAAGAGCCACCACCAACTCAATTGAGAAGGTGATGACCTCTTTCATTTATTTTTTGGAATATGGAAGGTGACAGTTGTTCCTTCATTTAATGTGCTTTTAATTTGTAACCTCTGTCCGTAAATCCTTTTAAGACGTAAATCTGTATTACGTAGACCTACGCCAGTGTTTGGCGAATTACTACCGGATTGTAGTTCATCTAATATACTTGGATCAATCCCAACGCCATCATCTACAACACTTACTGCTACATGATCCGGAAAATCCTTTATACGGATACAAACTGTACCGCCTTCTTCCTGTTTCAATACACCATGACAAATGGCATTTTCGACTAAAGTTTGTAAGGAGATAGGGGGAATATCAATATTAATATTGTCATCTATATCCCATTCAATGTTTAGTAAGTTCCCAAAACGCTGCTGATTAATATAGAGATATGACCGAACTAGCTCCAACTCATCCTTAAGTGGTACTACTCGCTGTAGATTCCGTACATCAAAACTTGCATGTAGATACTCACCAAAATGATGCATTAAATCAACCATTCGATCTGTATCGATCGTACTAAGTGATGCAATCGAATTTAATGTATTAAATAAAAAATGAGGATGTATTTGAGCTTGAAGCCAAGCTGTTTCCAAATGTAATCGTTGATTGATACTATATTTTAAGTCGATTAAGGCTCTACTTCTTACCTTTAGCTCTAAAGAATTAATTGGCTTCGTCACATAATCATTTGCACCATGGGCGAAACCAATATAGACATCCTCGGAATAACTACGAGCTGTTAGTAATAAGACAGGCAATTCAAGTAATGAGTAGTGTTCTCGAATACTTTCGATTAAAGCATAGCCAGATATATATGGTAGCATCGCATCGATAATGACTAAATCCCAATCGTCTTGCTGTAGTACTTCTAAAGCCTTTTCACTGCTAGTAACGGTAGTAACAGCATATTCTGTAGTTGCAAATAAGCTACGCATAATTGTTAAGTTCACAGGGTCATCATCGACCATTAAAATTTTGAATTGGTTTTCCATTGTCGGGGATGAATTATATTCTGCAATAGGAAGCTGCATGTCCGCTTCCTCTAGATAAGCTTGCTCTTCATTAACGTTTTCCTCTGCTAATGGTAAGGTGAAAAAGACATCCGAGCCTTTGTTAGGAACAGAATGTATTTGCAAAGTTCCACCATGTAATTCGATAAGCTTCTTTGAAATTAATAACCCCAGACCGATGCCATCATTGTTGTCATTGCCTTGTTCGTAAGGGGAAAATAGACGACTTTGGGTAGCATCATCCATTCCTAACCCAGTGTCACGAATGTGGATAACAGCCATAGTATTTTCTATATGGGCACTGATTTTTATTGATCCTGCACTCGTATATTTAATGGCGTTGTGCAGGAGATTAAACAGAATTTGAATCAATCTATTTTCATCAACCATTACATTAGGAAATGTCCTAGGAATCGTTGAATTCATTTGAATTTGTTTGCCACTTGTTATAAAGCGTAACATGTCGAAAACGCCATAAACGCTACCTTGAATACTGACGTTCTTTTTATGGAGATGTAAATTACCTTCCTTTAAACGAGAAAAATCTTGTATGTCATTTAATGTAAAGGACATGCTTCTCCCGATATCAATAAGATGCTGCAGGTTTTGCTTATCGTCAGCCATAAGCTTATTGTTTGGGTTATCATAAATGGATTGTCCTAATGTAATCATTTTATTCATAGGATCCCACAGTTTTTGTGAGCTACTGGATAAAAACTCATCCTTTAATGCATCGTCCTTTTGTAATTTAGTAATCAATAGATTAATTTGCGCTTGGTTTTCAAAAAAGCGTTTAAACCAATAACCCGAAAAACCGAGCATGACAAATAAATAATCGAACGGATACATGGGTATATCAAAATCATAGCTGGTTTTAATATACGCCCATATGATGCCATTCATTGTACCAAGGGCTGTCAATGCAATAAAGGCAGTGCTTTGTTTTTGATTTTCAAGATACTCTCTTAAAGCGAGTACTACTACAAATAAAAATGAAACGACATAAAGTATAAAGTAAAGAGAATTTATTGTGAATAACCAATTAATCGGTAAGACGATAGTGAAAAATGCTGAAAGGCCATAGAAAGCAAAGAGCCACTGAAAGCTTTTAGCATTATGATATTTGACTAGTAAAACACGCATAAATTGGATAAAGAAAAAAGAAGACCCGAGATAAATGATAGTAGATAGCTTAAATGACCATACATAATCGAGATGTAACCAAGTGATAATAGATTGGTCATATGAAATTAATTCATCTGCTAAAGGCAAAAGAAAACCTACTGTGAACAGTAAAACGATTGGCTTTGGATAAATAAAAAAGAACACAAGGGTGCTAAAAAGTGCGAACAATATGAGTGTTATCGAAATTGTTGCAAGAGATAGATCGTTAATCATTTGGTGATGTGCCATAGCTGAAGCAGAGCCAAATAAAACTCTTTTATCAATGTTAGGACTTACTGATGTATCAAAATTAGATACATGTAAAATTAAGTCAATTTCAGGCTGCTTATTTGTAAAGTAAAGAGTATAAGGATCGGCTTGACCTTTATGACTATGTGAATCAGTAGCTACTTTCCCTGATTGTTCAACCAACTTCCCATTAATATATAATGCTGAAGCAGTCGACACTGCAGGAATCCGAACGGCATAACGATGATCTTCGGGAGCATCGTGATTGAGTAAGATTTTTAAACGGTATGTACCATATCGTTGTGTCGTTGCCTTTGAATCTCGCATGGGAATCGCCCGAGTAGTTTGTTCAAATGATTTGGGAGACTTGTCATGATCAATGTTTAAGGGATCTAGTAATAATCCGGGATAGTAAAGCCATTCACCATCTAAGTTAAGGACTTCTTCATCGGACAGCTGCAGTTCATGTATATCGAATATACCTTTCTTTGCAAGCGGTTGATCACTTGAAGGGAGAAAGTATGCAAGCCATAGTAAACGAAGTGTAGTAAGCACTATAAATATTAAAATAATGAAAAGTGAATGTCGTATAGTCGTTTTTTTCAACAGTGACATAAGAGCCTCCAAAATTTTTCTTGTAATCAATTATGCCTCGGTATAATTGCGTCCGGAATCGGCTTTGTGCTTAGGCTAACATCCTTTAAGAACTCATTTCCGATTCTGTAACATCCGCCGGAGGCTTTTACTTCTGTAGCTGACGCTGCGCTTTCGGTCAAAAGACATTTGTACCTGTCGCTATGCTTTCGGTACAGAAAGTAATTGCTGAAAGAAGTTAAAAGAACTACATTTACCATGCCATGAAATTTAGAAAATAGAAATAAGAAATTTTTAAAAATGATACTTTCAGACTAATCAGAAAGTATTGAGAGGAGCGGATTTCCGCTGTGGGCTACTTGTATACCTACGGGGTGACGAGCAACTTCCACAACTAAAAAGGGCGTCACATAAGAAAAATATCAACAAAAAAATCCCTTTGTTGATTATCTATATGTTCATAAAAAACATGCCTGATTGAGAGAGAATTGTTGATATGACAGCATTTTAGAGAGGAAGGAGGCGAGTGTCCTTCCTCCTTCCAAGAGTGGAATGTATCTACATATTTCGGTAAATATCTATTCAATTTTTAAGTTTTCTTTAAGAGTTATGACGTATGATGATGGAATAAAATCTCAATGGGAGAAATGATCTATTGTGGGTAAACTCAAGTTAAAGTTATCGTTTGTTATTGTTAGTATGACGGTAATGGTAGTACTTGCAACTTTTGGTGTTAGTATTTGGAGTAGCTATCAAAATTTTAACGATATTTTAATGCAAAAAAAAATCGTCATGCAGGAAAATTATGTGAAAGAAGTTTCGATAATCACTGAGAGCTACATACAAGAAAAACTTAGGGAACCAAATCAAGATAAATCAATCGAACCTTATATGGTGCAAGTGGTTGACAAGTTACTTGATGAAAGCGTAGTTTCTCTTAGCACGTTCATAAAAAGTATACTCATGCCTTTACTATTATGGTTAGTTACAATACTTGTATTAACTGTATGGCTTTCTTTCAAAATTGCACGACCTTTAAAACAGCTTTTTATTAGTGTGGAGAAAGAAGAAGTACAGAAGCTTGAAGAAATTAATGACTGGTATTACGAAGCATATTCCTTAAAAAAAGTAGTACAAAACATGGTTATTAGTTCGGAAAGCGAAATATTTGATTTAACTAATCAACTGAATTTTGACGCCTTAACAGGAATACCTAACCGTGGAAGAATGGATCAAATTTTAAATGAATTAATCCTCGATAAAGTGCCGCACTCAATAGTTTTAATAGATTTAGATGACTTTAAAAGTATAAATGATACATATGGTCATACTGTAGGGGATGAAGTTTTAAAAGCTTTCGCCAGTCATATGCAGGAGAACATAGGGAAACAAGGAATGTGCTTTCGATATGGTGGGGAAGAGTTTATGGTTATATTGCCATCCACGACAATAGATGTAGCTATAGAATTAGCGGAGAATTTACGCATTAAGCAGGCCATGTTAGATACTGCTTGTGAAAGACCTGTTACAATGTCTGCTGGTATTACATCGTTTACAACAAATATTAAAACGGCTAATCAGATCATTGCTATTGCAGATCAGGCATTGTATAAGGCGAAGCAGTCTGGAAGGAATTGTATTTGTGTCATTGAAGAATTAAGTGAAAAAATAATTAAATAAATTTTCAGCCAAACCAAAAATAAATATTTAAACAAGGCCATTGATGGAAGATTATATATAAGTTGATTGGAGTGGAGACTGAGCGACCCCTTGGGGACCAGCGATAGGGAAACGAAGGCTAAAACCACCACGTCCTGTGATAACGCCTTCGTGACCAACACCGTGCTGTTGCGCTTTCGCGCAAAAAACATTTATTGGCCCAAGCGGCTCATCGGACGCCCTCAGGAAGCTCTGCTCTGCGCGAAAGCGAAGCGTCAGCGGCAAAGCGCCCAGCCGGAACGGAAATCAACCCCAAGCTAGACCGTTGATTTCCATTACTGGTGAAATGAATGCGAGATAAGTGGACATCGAGAGTTATCTTCTCGATGTCTTTTATAGATTAAAATTTCCGACAGATATAGCGTTAAATAGCTCAGTTGTTTCTTGCTCTGGTAAAATACCGAGATCTGCTAACAAGGTACTTTTAAAGGTATTGTAAACCTTCACTGCACTTGCTCGATTATCCACTTCTATATAGTGCTGTATTAGCTGTTGTATGATTTTATCGGAATATGGATTATGTTCTATCATTAAAAGTAAAATTTGCTCTCGTTTTTTTACATCATGTATAGCTGTATAATGCTCTACTAAATCATGAAGTAAAAGAGTAAATTTGTTGTTCATAAAATTTGCCTTACTTGTAATCCAGGGAAAATCTAAGGCGGCCATATACTCACCTTGGTAGCTTTGTATTAGTGCCTCAGCCTTCTCTACGTCAAACTTGGCGGTCTCCATTTTAGCATTTAAAATATGCTCTAAGTCATGGACATCACATTGAAAATCCTCAATTTGCAAAATATAACAGCCATTTGAATACTGTATGACTTCTGAATAGCCCAATGTTGAAAGCGTAGTGCGTAGATAGGAAACTGTTGTATGTAACTGAACTCTTGCCTTTTTAAATTCTGTATCTGCCCATAAAGCTTCGATGATTGTATCACGAGGTACCTGGCTATTAAGATTGGAAAAAAGAAAGGCGAATAATTCTTTTGTTTTAAGCGTTCTCCAATGGACGGCTTTGTTATTGTGTAAAACAACGAATCCTCCGAAACATTGTATTGTAAGCGCGGGTGTATTTCGTATTTGTAAAGGAGTCGATTTATTTTCTAGGTGAAGGAGTTCTTGGATTCTATTAATAGTTGTCTCTAGACGAGCTTTTGAAATAGGCTTTAGTAAATAGTCAATGGAGTGAATTTCAAATGCTTGGATAGCATAGTCCCGATACGCAGTGACAAATACGATAAAAATATTTTTGTTCCATTTTTTTAATAACTGGGCAATCTCTAAACCATTCATGCCAGGCATTTCAACATCTAAAAATGCAACTTGGAAATCCAAGCTCGGTCCCTCTGCCTGCAAATCTTTTACAGTTGAAAAAAATTTAATGACCTCTATTGAATTAAATTCCTTTAATTTTTTCTCCATGTTTACAAGAGCTAATGGCTCATCATCCATTACTATCACTCGAATCAAAAAGAGCACCAACTTTCAAATATTAATTTAACTTCATTAAAGTGAAGTAGGTTAAATTGAAATATCAATGGCTGACCCTTTGTATGGATGTATGGCTACTTGCTGCTGAGGCAGATCTTTTAATAATTCGGTAGCAGCTGCAGTATTTAGATTGAGCGCATTTTGCATAACACTCATTTGTACAGTTTGTTGTAGCTCCATAATCTGAGAAGACATTATTGTATTAACTTCCATCCTACATTCCTCCTTTACCATATTATCGGATAAAAACACTGATTTTCCAACATATAAAATTGCAAATAGTTGCAATAGTTTTACCGTAAAATTGTTTAATTTACCAAAAATATAATCGATATTGTATATTTTTCCTCCTTTATAGCAATAATTCGTAATATCAGGTCCGTTGTCCTGAGTTATTAATTGCATTCTCTAGCATTGCTTGCATTTAAAGAGCCTAACTCTAGTGTGCTAGTAGCAGACTGCAAAATATTTAAATATGGAGGTTATAAAATATGAAAAAACAAGCTTTAGCTTTAGCTGTAACATTGACCTTGGGATTAAGTTTATTTGCCAGTACATCATCTGCAAAGGACAAACTCGCTTTTAATCCATTCGACACATTGTGGGGAATCTCGAAAATTTACAATTTAACTTTAGGAGATTATGAGCCAATTGTCGACACAGACGCAAGATGGTTTTATCCAGAGCAAGATTTAAATGTATTCGAATCGAAAAATGATAATTCAATGAAAGACCAACACTTTGTTGAGGCTGGCGATACATTATTTACAATTGCGCGTGTAAATGGTGTGTCAGTGGAAGAATTAAAGGAATGGAATAACCTTGCATCTGATCTGATTTATGTAGGTGAATCATTGGCTATCAAATCATCGGCGGCAAAACCTAAAACTTCCGAAAACAGAACTAAAAACGTAGCGACGACATCAAGTAAGAAGAAAGTAACAACATCAAGCACAAACTCAGTAAGTGCTCCAGCAAATACGGGCAAAACATTAACAATGCGAGCAACAGCCTATACAGCGTATTGTGAAGGGTGTTCGGGGATTACAGCGAATGGAACAGACATCAGATCTAATCCAAACTTAAAGGTAATTGCTGTAGACCCACGTGTAATTCCTCTTGGGACAAGGGTTTGGGTTGAAGGTTATGGTGAAGCAATCGCAGCAGATACTGGCGGAGCAATAAAGGGTAATAAAATTGACGTATTTATTCCTACCGAGGGACAAGCTCGTCAGTGGGGCGTCAAAAATGTAACTGTAAAAATTTTAAATTAATGTAAGCGGAAGGGTATCTTCGTGGAATGGAGATATCCTTTTATTTTGCATTGTTTTTAAGAATCAACTTTGAATAAAAGCTAAGTGTACAAAGTTTACTCTGTAACCAACAATTCACAAAATTCTCAGTAAAGTTGCATAAGTGGAAGGATTGTTGGCAACCATCAGAAATAGAGGAGGTATTTTTATGAAAAAAATGAGCTTAATAATTATTTCTTTATTAGTATTTGTCGGTGGTTGTAGTTTCTTTGAAAAGAAGGAGCAAAAAGTGGCAGTTAACGCAAGTTCAGGACCAACTGCAACTGCGAAAGTAATTGGTAAAAATAATGAAAGCTATGGCAATGCATATTTTGAGGAAGAGGACAATGGGGTTAAGGTGACACTCGCACTATCAGGATTGCCAGCCGGAAAACATGGCATTCATATTCACTCCGTTGGGAAGTGTGAACCACCAACATTTGAATCGGCAGGTCCTCATTTTAATCCAACGAGTAAAGAGCATGGGAAGGATAATCCTAAGGGATATCATTTAGGAGATCTTCCGAATTTAGAGGTTGGAGAAGATGGTAAAGTGGATCTGAATTTCTTAGCTGAAGGGTTAACTTTAGAAAAAGATGCTGCTAACTCATTGTTACGTGATGGTGGCACTACATTAATCATTCATGAATCCGAGGACGATTATAAAACAGATCCTTCCGGTAATTCTGGTGCTAGAATTGCTTGTGGCATTATTCAATAAGGAAAATGAATCGACTGTATCTGAAGTAAATCACTTTAGATACAGTATTTTTGTTTTGAGGGTAAAAATCGACAATCATTTTGGTTCATTACTAAAAGTGGGGAGGATATTTGTTAAAAAGAACGCTGACTCCATGGGGATCAGCGGCTAAAAGCATCACATCCTGTGATAACGCCTTTGTGACTGACATCGTGTTAGCTTGACGCCCTCCAGGAAGCTTTGCTCTGTGCGAAAGTGAAGCGACAGCAACAAATGTTTTATATGTACGAAAGTGAAGCGACAGCAACAAATGTTTTATATGTACGAAAGTGAAGCGACAGCAACAAATGTTTTATATGTRCGAAAGYGAAGCGACAGCAACAAATGTTTTATCTGTGCGAAAGCGAAGCGACAGCAACAAATGWTTTATCTGTGCGAAAGCGAAGCGACAGCAACAAATGTTTTATCTGTGCGAAAGCGAAGCGACAGCAACAAATGATTTATCTGTGTGAAAGTGAAGCGACAGCAACAAATGTTTTATCTGTGCGAAAGCGAAGCGACAGCAACAAATGTTTTATCTGCGCGAAAGCGTAGCGTCAGCGGCAAAGCGCCCAGACGGAACGGAAATCAACCCCACGTTATGGTGACGAGTATTTTCTTGGGAAAGAAGAAGTGAACGATCATTTTTATAAAGAAGATGCAATTTTTATACATATAGATACTGGAAATGTTTTATCAGAAAAAGAATTTAATAGCCTATTGTAGATAAATTTAGTGTGAAGTAGTTATTGATAAACTTCTAAAATAATGGGGATTTAAGGGAAATTGTATAATTATAAAAGACTGAATTTACAATAAATAGATTGACATTATTATACTGTGTTTGATAATTTTAAATAGATTATTATTTTTAACCAAAGGGGGAAGTCCTATGAAGAAAAAACAGTTCAGGCTATTAATGCTAATAAGTGCCTTTGCGCTATTGATTTTAGCTGCATGTGGGTCTGGTAGCGAAACAGGTTCGAAGGACTCGAATAAGGGAGAATCGGCATCATCTGAAAAGCCTAAATTTCTGAACTTATTAACAGGTGGAACACAAGGTACTTACTATGCATTGGGTGGAACGTTTGCGGATTTAATTTCAAAAGAAACAGGCATCAAAACAACTGCTGAAGTTTCTCAAGCATCTGCTGCCAACATGACTGCTTTGCAAGATGGTAAAGGTGAAATTGCCTTTGTACAATCAGATATTGCTTATTATGCCACTGAAGGAACAAAGATGTTTGATGGTAAAAAAATCGATGCAATTGCTGCTTTAGGTGCACTTTATCCAGAAACAGTACAATTAGTAACAACTGAAGCATCAGGCATTAAAACATACGCTGATTTAAAAGGGAAAAAGGTTTCTGTAGGTGCTCCAGGTTCTGGAACTTACGCAAATGCTGAACAATTACTTGAAATTCATGGTCTAACGATGGATGATATCAA
This sequence comes from Lysinibacillus sp. 10T31, assembly GCF_056394365.1. Classification (NCBI taxonomy): domain Bacteria; kingdom Bacillati; phylum Bacillota; class Bacilli; order Caryophanales; family Bacillaceae; genus Lysinibacillus; species Lysinibacillus sp. 10T31. Next base: position 25,764 of record NZ_JBFTHS010000036.1, on the reverse strand, counting down.
AGCACAAAACCTTGATTTTGGTGAGTCTGCTGACGGTCTTCAATCTGGTCAAATCGATGCAGCGTTTATTACTGCGGGTACGCCAACAGGTGCTGTTGAGGCATTAAATGCAACAACTAAAGTAAATATTATCGGTATGGATGCTGGTAAAGCAGAGGAGTTAATTGCTAAATATCCTTACTACGCAAAAGATACAGTAAAAGCTGGTACGTATGGTCTTGCAAAAGATACTGAAACAGTTTCAGTACTTGCAATGCTAGCGGTTAAAAAAGATCTTCCAGAAGATGTTGTTTATTCGATGACGAAAGCTATTTATGATAACAAAGATAAAATTTCCCACCCTAAAGGGGCTTATATCGAAGCTAAGACAGGTTTACAAGGTATCAGTATTGACGTTCACCCAGGTGCTCAAAAATACTTTGATGAACATAAATAACGGAACATTCGGATTATAAATTTAGAATAGCTTATTTCGAGTGAAAAATTATTTTCTTAAATACGAAGAGGCTCGGATTGCGTAAAGCTTCGAGTCTTTTTTCTTCCGTACGAATAGCTTTTTAAGTGGGGGAACAGATGCAGTGCGAAAGAGAACATTAATAATTGTTTTAGCTTTTTTATGTATTTGCTTTAGTATAGTCATTTTTCTTCCTCTTCAAAAGGTATTCGCATTTACGGAAACACGTATAAATGATCCGATAGTGCATTATATACCACTGACAACTGAGGATACATTTGAAATTAGATACACTCACTCTATCCATAAAACGGATGTACTCGAGCATTATAAATGTGTAGATGGAACAAGTATTCAAATGTTAGGGATGGAGTATGAAAGTTTAGCGATCGGCATGCCTAGCTATGCAGAGGAAAATCAAACATTAACAGAACGCGATGGTAAATATTTTTTGCAGTTTGACAATGAAGTCATTGAAAATTTTACGATCTATATAGGCGATTTGGATTTAGACCTTGTATTAGATTACGAGAATTATGAATACGATTTAAAAATAGACTTACAAAGGGGAAAATCCTATTTATTTGAGGTGAAGCGTTTATCGCTTTATGAACAATGGAAAGGAGTAAGGATGAAATGACGACACAGCATAAATCAAACGACGACGTAAAAAAAGAAGAATTCGAACAAATATCAGCTGAAGAACAACAGGCAATACTTGAGAAATATGATATTGAATCCAATGTACGAACAGTATCGGGCATTATGAAGCATGTCATTTTCTTTGGACTACTAGCATTTTCATTGTTTCAGCTTTACACAGCAATTTACGGCCAATTCCCAGCGCAAATTCAGCGTACGATACATTTAGGTTTTGGTTTGACCCTAATTTTCTTACTATTCCCTGCTCGAAAAAAAGCAGCAAAGAATAAAATAGTATGGTTCGACTATATTTTAGCGGTATTATCCATTGTAGTAGGTTCGTATTGGACGATGAATTATAAAGAGCTTGTTAATAGCAATGGTACCATCACGCAAACAGATTTTATTGTAGGTCTCATAGCTGTCGTGTTGGTGCTTGAAGCAGCTCGCCGTGCAGTAGGTTTACCGATTACCATCATTGCTATATGTTTCTTAATCTATGCCTATTTCGGACCATATTTCCCGGATTTTATGGCGCATAGAGGGCAAGATTTTGAGAGTATTGTTAATCTCATGTATTTTACGACAGATGGGATTTTTGGAACACCGATTAGTGTTTCTGCCACATTTATTTTTGTGTTTTTACTCTTTGGAGCATTCCTTGTCAAAACAGGCGTTGGCCAATACTTCAATGATTTAGCAGTAGCTATTGCAGGTAAATTAATTGGTGGTCCTGCAAAAGTAGCGGTATTTTCTAGTGCACTACAAGGTACGATTTCAGGAAGCTCTGTAGCGAATGTTGTAACATCTGGATCATATACGATTCCGATGATGAAAAAGCTAGGGTACCGTAAAGAATTCGCAGGTGCGGTTGAGGCAGCAGCATCTACAGGTGGGCAATTAATGCCTCCGATTATGGGTGCGGCAGCGTTTTTAATGGTTGAATTTATCGGTCGCGGAATTACGTATTGGGATATTGCGAAGGCGGCGGCGATACCTGCATTGCTTTATTTTACAGGTATTTGGATTATGACTCACTTCGAAGCGAAACGTGTAGGCTTGAAAGGCTTACGTGACGATCAAATGCCAAATCGTCGAGAGGTATTTAAGAAAATTTACCTTTTATTACCGATAATCTCTATCATCGTTTTAATGTTAACAGGTACAGCAGTAATGCATGCAGCGCTTTACGGTATTCTTATTTCTATAGGTGTTTCTATGTTTAATAAAGAAACGCGTTTAAAACCAATGGATGTTATTGATGCATTAGTTGAAGGGGCTCGTACAGCACTTGGTGTTGTAGCGGCAACGGCTTGTGCGGGTATTATCGTAGGGGTTGTTGTGAAAACGGGTCTAGGCTTAAGTTTAGCTAATAGTTTAGTAGAATTAGCTGGTGGTAGTATTATTTTAACGCTGATTTTTGTGATGATTGCTTCCTTAATTCTTGGGATGGGGGCTCCGACAACAGCGAACTATGTAATTACGTCAACAATTGCTGCTCCAGCAATCGTGGCATTATTATCACCAAATACACCACAGGAATTAGTACCAGTAGTCGTTTTATTATCGGCACACTTCTTTGTATTCTACTTTGGTATCATTGCTGATATAACCCCACCGGTTGCACTTGCTGCCTTTGCGGCTTCGGGAATCTCTGGTGGAGATCCGATTAAAACAGGTGTAAACTCAGCGAAGCTTGCTATTGCAGCATTTATTATTCCGTATATGATTGTATTTTCACCGGCATTGTTAATGATTGATACAACTATACCTGAAATTATATGGGTAGTAATCACGGCCATTACAGGAATGGTAGCTATAGGTGCGGGAGTAATTGGTTACTGGTATCGCAAAATGCTTTGGTTTGAACGCATTATTGCGATTGCAGCGGGTTTACTTCTGATCTATCCAGAAAAATTCTCGGATTGGGCTGGTTTAGCAATCTTTATTGTTATGTTTGTAATTCAATATGTAACACAGAGTAAAGATAACGGTGATGACAATCAAAATAGTAAAACGAATGCGATGGCTTAAGTAAAGAGTACAAAGGCTTAGGATAAAGGGAGATGTATCATAATTTGATACATCTCTTTTTCTGATAGAATTTTAATCTAAAAAGTAGATTATTTTTATACTTTTTATGCATAATGAGCATCGTTTATTGCTTTTTTTACAAAGGTCATTGTATAATTCTTTTATCAGAAAATTCAATTAAATATAACAAGAGGTGATTGAATGAAAAAGATGTTGAACTCAAAATTTGAAACGTATCTAATGGATCAGGAAATGGAGCTTACTATGGAAGTGGAAAAAGATGAGGAGCAAATAATGATGGTACATTATGAAGAGTATCCAGAAGGTTTTTTTACAAGTTTATAATATTTATTTGAGGGGCTGTGCTAAAGGTAGAAATTACTTTTAACATAGTCCTTCGTTTTTTTTACATAAAAGTTGGGGGAAATATTTGTAGAAATATATGCTATGAATCTAGGTTGATTGGAGTGGAGACTGGGCGACTCCTTAGGGATTAGCGTCACAGGTGAGACCCTGGAGCGAGCAACGCGAGTGAAGCGGCTCATCGGACGCCCCTAGGAAAGCGCCCAGTCGGAACGGAAATCAACCCACACGCTATGGTCAATGTCCTCTTTTTCTTATTAAATAGTTTCCTGTATAATGAGAAACAAAAATGCGTATAGAGGTGTAGTTATGTCAAATGCTGTAATCTTAGAAGAAACAATTTACCAATGGTTTGATCATTTTCATAAATACCCGGAGGTAAGCTGGAAGGAATTTGAAACTACTAAAAAAATTGCGTCGATTTTAGATGAGTTGAACGTAACCTATCGTTTGTTAGGGGATGTTCCGGGGTTAATTGCTGAAATTGGTACAGGTGATGAAATTGTTGCTGTACGTGCAGATATAGATGCTTTGTGGCAGGAAGTAGATGGGAAGTGGCAAGCTAATCATTCATGTGGACATGATGCAAATATAACGATGGTACTTGGTGCTTTATTACTGCTGAAAGATCGACCATTGCAACATCGTATTCGTTTTATTTTCCAGCCTGCTGAAGAACTTGGGAATGGAGCTTGTGCAGCCTTTGAGCGAGGAGCTGTTGATGACGTTTCGCATTTATTCGGTGTTCATTTAAGACCAATTGAAGAGCTACCACTTGGCAAGGTATCACCTGCTATCCATCATGGTGCGGCTTATTTTTTAGAAGGAACAATACGAGGTACTGATGCACATGGTGCTAGACCTCATCAAGGGCAAAATGCAATCGATGTTATTATGGCCGTACAGCAAATGCTCCATAGCATACATTTATCACCTTTCGAGCCTCATTCTGCAAAGTTAACGAAGATTGTTGCAGACGGTGGTAGTACGAATATTATTCCAGGAACTGCTAGCTTCTCAATGGATATTCGGGCGCAACGTAATAGCCAACTAGAATTACTTCGTAGTCGTATTGAGTTTGGTTTAAAATCAATCCAGCAGCAGTTTGAGATTGATATGGATTGGAAATGGTTAGATTTTACACCTGGCGCTGAGGTTTCTTCAGTTGCTGCGCGTATGGCTAAAGATGCAATAATTGAAACACTTGGGGAAGAGCATTTAGCTGGAGAAATCACAACACCTGGAAGTGATGATTTCCATTTTTATACAGTCGAAAAACCTGAATTAAAAGCAACGATGATTGGTATTGGGGCCAACTTAACTCCGGGATTACATCATCCGAAAATGACTTTTGAACGAATTGCATTAATGGATGCTGCAAAAGTACTTGCTTGTGTGTTAGAAAAAAAACCTGAATACGAATAATGATAGCGAGAGGGAGTTATATCAAAAGTACAAAATTCTTTTGATATAATTCCTTTTTCTTTTCTTTTTTGCCGAAATGTATGAATATTTCGCATTGTCCCTAATAGCTATTTGAAAGCGTTTTTATACGCTAAAATAGTCGAAATTGCTCGAGAAGCATAAATTTTTTGCGTTGACTTTTAATTTTTCGAATATTATGCTAAAAAACATATAAAAATATTTGCGTCTTTGACAACCGAGAATGACAACTGGTGCAAAAAAGGGGATGGGATTATATGAAAAAGGAAATAAATGCGGGTTGGGCACTTCTGACTTTTGCAATAATGATTATAGCTATGCTAATTACAGTAGTTGTGTTAAAGCAAAGTCCTCACGTACCACTTATTGTTGGAACAACTGTAGCAGCCATTGTTGCTAAAATGCATGGATTTAAGTGGATAGAAATTGAGGAAATGATGTATAAGGGGATACGTCTAGCTTTACCAGCGATTGTTATTATTATTTTAGTAGGTTTGACAATTGGTGCATGGATTGGCGGCGGTGTTGTCGCAACAATGATTTATTTTGGTTTAAAATTAATTTCTCCAGCTTGGTTTTTAGTAACAATCATGCTGTTATGTGCAATTGTTTCACTGGCGATTGGTAGCTCATGGTCGACGATGGCAACAATCGGTGTTGCTGGTATGGGTATTGGTTTAAGTATGGGAATCCCTGCAGCAATGATTGCTGGAGCAGTTATTTCGGGATCATACTTTGGTGATAAGATGTCACCATTATCGGATACTACTAATCTCGCAGCAGGTTTAACAGGTACCGACTTATTTGATCATATTAAGCACATGCTTTTTACGACAATTCCAGCTTTAGTTATTGCGATCATTGTATTTGGAATTATGGGAAGAAGCTTCGCAGATATCTCAATGAAATCAGAAAGTATTTTAACGACATTAAAAGTAATGGAGGAAAGCTTTGTTATTTCTCCTTGGTTATTACTTGTACCAGTTGGTGTAATTGTATTGGTAGCGAAAAAAGTACCTGCGATTCCAGCTTTAGTTGTCGGAATTATCTCAGGATTCTTACTACAAATCTTTGTACAAGGCGGTACACCTACAATGGCTGTACATGCTTTACAAGAAGGATTTGTGATTTCAACTGGCAATGACATGGTGGACAACCTATTTAATCGTGGTGGTTTAGATTCGATGATGAATACGGTTTCAATGACAATTGTAGCTATGACATTCGGTGGGGTGTTAGAATATTCCGGCATGTTAAAAGCACTTATGAATGTTATTGTGAAGTTTGCTAAATCAACAGGAAGCCTAGTTGCTTCAACGATTGCTGCATGTATTACAACAAATGCTACATGTTCTGAGCAGTATATTTCAATTGTTGTACCATCACGTATGTTTGCGAATGTTTATAGAGAGCGTGGCTTGCATTCGAAAAACTTATCTCGTGCGTTAGAAGATGGGGGAACACTAACTTCTGTATTCTTCCCATGGAATACTTGTGGAGTCTTTATTTTAGCAACATTAGGTGTAGGTGCAATGGAATATGCGCCATATGCAATTATTAATTTCCTTGTACCTATTATTTCAATTTTTTATGCATATATCGGATTTGCGATTGTTAAGCTGACACCGGAAGAAATGGAAGCAGCAGAGAAGCGCAAAAAAGAGGAAGAACTAAATGATGCTGATATGGTCATGGCTGACTAAATCTCTTCTGATAGTTAACTAAAGTCTCGCAGATGCAAAGGCATCTGCGAGAGCTTTTCAGTTAATTTCTTTCAGCGGGACGCAATTATGCCGAGGCATAATTGATCTTAGTAGGTTGCAAAGTTCAATTCATATATTGTAAGTGGGCGACCTTGTTGGTGAGTCATTTCTTCACCAACAACTTTAGCATAGCCGTTATCCACTAATTTTTTTATAATGCGCTCTGTTGTGCGGCGTGTAACCTGTAAGTATTCTGCAAGATTATGGGATGTAAATTGTGCTGATTGTCGCTCTCGGCTAAAATGAATGATTTTGGAAATATTTAATGGACTTAAGCTTGTTTGCTTTGCCATTTGTAAAACGTAGGGATCATCTGTCTTTAAAGCTAGTCTTACTTCTGATTTTGGGAATGGACCTAGCAAATTTTTATGTTCATCTAGTATATAAATCTCACAAGGTTTAGCAAATGTTAATGCATTCTTAGCATTTTGGTTAGCCTCAAATATTGAATGACCATAACCAAATGCTAGTTTAAATGGCTTATCGGTTTGTTGTAATAAGTTCTGTAAATTCTCTTTTTCAAGTGCCTTTTGCAAATGCCCAGATGTTGTATATAGCTCAAAAGAGTAAGGTGAAATTTCTTTATAAGTTGCATGTGTAGCTGCTGTAATGTGCGTTAACATGTTATAGTCTATAGGTTTATTTTCAGGAGCTTCTAATAGTCCAACAACGGCTTTGACAGATTCGGATTTTGTAAGAAGTGATTGAGATTTCGTTTCCTCTAAGCATTGAATAATGGAGTTTGTTGCATCTAACATGCGCATTGCAGGTATTTGAAGAGCTTGTAATTCATCAAACACACTATGAATACTTGTTACGACAAAGTCAATGCTGTTAGCTTCCCATAAAGCTATATGATGTTGCAATATAGATTGAGTAGGTTTAGTAATAGAAATAGGCTGAATATATGGTTTTGGTCCATAATACTCTATTTCTGTTAGAACATTTTCGACTATAGCAGGATTCATAACATCAATGGAAATTCTATTTAAAGGTACTGCATGATTGGCTATAAGCGATAGCAAAGTTGTGGAAATTGCCGTCTCATCTTGTTTTATATAATTCCAAGGTATTGGTAGTTCTGACAGTGCAGATTGTGCATGTAAATAGGGCAACGTTCCTCCGAATAAAAGTGCATCACATGGCTTAATTTCCTTTAACAAAACGGGTGCCTCTATAGGTTGATTGTAAAGATAAAAATCTATTTGAATATTCTCTATGTTTTGTGCGATACTATTTATACGCTTCATAAATGCTTTAGAGCAGATAACCGCTATTTTAGTAGACATAGGCAACGTTCCTTTTCTTCTATATTTTTTCAATAATTAGCGACGTATTAGCGACAACTATATTATACAGGAGACTGATAAAAATGAAAATCCAACAAGTAGAAATTTTTGCAATTCATTTACCACTTATTGATCCATTCATCATCAGTTATGCTACATATGATACGATGCCTTCAATTATTTTGAAGGTTACGACAGACACAGGTATTGTAGGCTATGGTGAAGCAGTACCAGACGAGCACGTAACAGGGGAGACATGGGAGAGCACATATGCTGTATTAAAGAACCAGCTTGCTCCTTCAATCATTGGAGAAAATCCATTGGCCTTTGAAAAACTTCACGATAAATTGAACAAAGTCGTGAAGGATGTGCCAGCAGCGAAAGCAGCGATTGACATTGCTTGTTTCGATATTGCAGGGAAAGCGTTACAAGTTCCGGTGTACCAACTACTAGGTGGACGCTATCATGAGAAATTCCCGATTACGCATGTACTGAGCATTGGAACACCTGAGGCGATGGCAGAAGAGGCAGCTAACCGTGTAGAGATGGGCTATCGATCATTTAAAATGAAGGTAGGAACAGAGGTAGCTCATGATGTTGCTCGTATCAAAGCAGTACGTGAACGTGTTGGTGAAGACATCGCAATTCGTGTAGATGTAAACCAAGGATGGGGCAATGCGTCCACTACATTACAAGGTTTACGTGCATTAAAGGATCTAAATATCGATTGGTTAGAGCAGCCTGTAGACAGTGAAGATATTGATGGCATGGTAGAAGTGAAGTCAAAAACAGATGTACCATTAATGATTGATGAAGGACTTCGCGGTGTACGTGAAATGCGTGAAATTATTGCAAAGCGTGCCGCAGATAAGGTCAATATTAAATTAATGAAATGCGGTGGAATTTATCCTGCTATGAAACTAGCGGTGATGGCTGAAATGGCAGGCATTGAATGTCAAATCGGTTCAATGGTAGAATCATCAGTTGGTTCAGCAGCTGGCTTCCATGTAGCATTCTCTAAAAAAATAATGACAAGTGTAGAATTAACAGGTCCATTAAAATTCTCTAAGGATGTCGGAAACTTACACTATGATGTGCCATTTATCTGTTTAAATGAAAAACCAGGATTAGGTGTAGACGTAGATGAAGCGATCCTTAAAGAATTATGTAAGTTCTCAACAATTGTAACAGCCTAAGGAGGCGGCGAAATGGAAAAAATTTATGAAGGTACACTTGGAGAAACGCCGTTTTTTGTTACAACATTAAAACTTCAGCATTTGCAAGAAATTGAAAATTTACAGCTTGAGGTTTATGAATCATTAGCAGATCAAAGTATATTACAGCCATTAAGCACTGAGGAATTTGACTATATTTTAAGCGGCAATGGCATGATGATAGGTGCTTACGTAGGAGATGAGTTAATTGCCTTTCGCGCATTATTGAACCCACCTGTTGATGACGAACATCTTGGCTATGATTGTGGGATTGCCGAGGACGAATTTCATAAAGTTTTATATCAAGAAATATCGAATGTCTCACCAACATATCGTGGCCATGGATTACAAAAAACATTAGCCCAAGTTGTCATGGGCCATATCGATTTAGAAAAATATGATTATGTATGCTCAACGGTAAAGCCATATAATATCCCTAGCTTGAAAGATAAATTTTCTCAAGGGCTAGTCGTAAAGGGATTAAAGATTAAGTATGTAGATAAGCTACGATATATTTTCTATAAAGACTTGCGACAAGAGCTATCAACCTTTACAGAAAAGAAGACGATTTCAATGGATGATACAGTTGGTCAGCAACAGCTTTTGAAACAGGGCTATATAGGTACTTCTATGTATGAGGATCAAAATGATTGGTTCGTCGTTTATGAAAAATAAATAATAGTAAAAAGCCTTATCTTTCACATATTGTTGTGAGAGGTAGGGCTTTTTTGTTTAGGGTACTTTTATTTTATCGGGCAAAAGCCACAAGCCATTAAACCAGGTATGTCTTTAGAAAAACAACATGATTTTCGTACGGGGACGTTCACTAAATTAGTAGGGCTTTGACCTCCTGTATATTGTGCCCACCAAGATTTGTTAGAGAAACGAGCCCATGTTTTAGGGTCCTCTAGAGCTTCAATATCATCCATTGCTTGATCGGCTAGACCGGGATTAGAAAGCAATATATGATAATGCCAAAGTAGATATCCAAAGAAATTCTCCCAAATAGTAAGAGGGGAAATAGATGTTACTTTACGGAGCTGTTGAACGATAACATGCCCATCATATAGAATCTTCTCAATAACGGCTTGACGTTCTTCCTCCTCGACATATCGCCAATCGTTTGGGTTCACAAACATTGCGACTGTAAAACTGTCGAATTCTTTTGCTGCATCAAAGCGAAGCTCGATTGGTTTACCGGCCCACACCTCGTCGTAGGCAGCTAGCATGTAAAGTTGCATAGCGAAAAACATACCGTAGCGGCGTGCAAAATGAGAAATAGCGGCTGTTTCCGTTGCTGCGTCTGTAATTCCCATCATAAGGTTTAAAAAGTCAGGATGGTAAAAGTCCTTATGTATATCCGCTAATGTAAATAATGTCCGCTTTGGTTCTGTCGTATAAATGCTATAGGAATTCAATTGTCGAACTTGATCCATCGTTAATGCTGGCATTGTCATCACCTTCTCTTTCAATCTTCTGCTACTACAATTATAAATTAATCATTTTTGCTTCACAAATGGAATGCAATATAGTAAAATACATTAAACATATCTGAAAGGTAGGTTTTATAATGTCACAGCCTCATGCAATTCCAAGGCCGCTCGTTCGACTCAATCAATGGACGATTCTGTTAAGTGTCATTCTAACGTGGGCAACTGGGTTCACTTGGATTTTAGCAATTCCTTTAGTAGCAAATTTTCTTGGTATTGTATGCAATTTTAATCCTATTATTCGAGTAGGGAAGCTGTTTTTAAAAAAGGCGCCATCTACATATATACCAGAGGATGCACAACAGCAAAAATTTAATTCTAGAATAGCTTGCTTATGTTTAGCAGGCGGAATTTTAGGTTTCTTGCTTAAATGGCAGGTGGTTGGCTATGTCTTTACGGGAATGGTTGCTATAGCTTCATCGATAGCAATTGCAGGCTTTTGTATAGGTTGTTTCCTACATTTTCAGCTAAAGCAATGGCAATATCGTCGTTCGCTGAAAAAAGTATTTTAGGCGTTAAAAAAACTTAAAATAATTTTCAGATTAATGTTGACTTTATAATTGATAATGATTATCATTATCGTATAAAGATTATTCCTCCTCTACAATACAGTGTAGAGAGGATGAACTTTAGCTACTTTTCTCCAGAAGTTTGCTAGTTCATGAAGACGCTCCTAAAACCCCCCTCATTTTTTGGGAACGTAAAATCTCTAGACGACTCACTCCATTGTGATTGAGTCGTCTTTTTTTGATTGGAACTGCAATTGTTCCGATAAAAGCTAAAATTGTTCCGATAAAACGAGATATTATTCCGATAAAAGCTAAAATTGTTCCGATAAAATGAGATAATGTTCCGATAAATCTTCAAAGTATTCCTATAAAAATGAAATCCTCGCAAAGTCATGATAGTTATACCAAAAATTACAATTTAATATATAATATACCTTAACAAGGGGTGATTATTTCATGTTTTATATTAGAAATTTCGAAGGTAATGAAAAAGAGTTTGAGTTCTTTCTAGATATGTTATATGAATCTATTCATATTCCTGAGAATAAACCATCAAAAGAAGTTTTACTAAACTCGCCTGGCATAAGAAAATATCATGAAGGTTGGGGGAGAAAGGGAGATAAAGTGTTGTTTGCTGTTGACGTAGAAAATCAAACTGTTGGTGCAGCCTGGTACAGATTGTTTGACGACAATAATAAAAGCTATGGTTATATTGATGGCAACACGCCTGAAATAGGAATGGCTGTTTCAAAAGAAGTAAGAGGAAGAGGGGTGGGGACTTTACTGATGCATAAAATAATTCAACAAGCAAAGGATGAAGGATACAATACCATTTCACTTAGTGTAGACCTCGAAAATGACACGGCCATTAATATGTATCAAAAACTAGGCTTTAAAGATTATGAAGTAGTAGGGACATCTAAAACAATGATTTATAAATTTTAGTGTTCTCTAGAATAAAAAATGTACACGACTAAAAGGTAATTTAGTAATGTACATTTTTTCAAATACTTATCTTTAACATTACTGAGTTGAACTGCTACTATGAACAGCGCTTTTTTTCCCTAGTATCATCGTATAGTAGCTATGTAACAGCATGCCCACAATAATGACACCTAGGCCTGCGAGTGCAATTGGATTTGGGAATGCGATACCGAGCAATAATACTTCACCAATAATGACAAAGAGTATTTCGGTCGATTGTGTTGCTTCAACTGCCGCAAGCTTGCCTTGGTGATCGCGAACACGGTCCGTTGCAATGAAAAATAAAGTTGTGGCGATGACACCAGAGCTTATACCTACAAGCAATGATTGTGTCACTTGGTTGATGGAAGGAAGCCCAACCGTTGCTAATGCATAGATAGCTAGAATAATCCATGCAGGCATCGAGGCGATGGTCATTCCGAGAACTCGTTGATATGTATCGATGCGTCCGTCACAGATTTCCATCATTTTGCGATTACCAAGAGGGTAAGCAAATGCAGCGATGGCAACAGGTAAAATGCCAAGCATTAAACTTTTAAATGGAACAGATTGTGCCTGTGGTATTTGAATAAGTAAAATGCCGACCAAGATGACACATGAAATTAGAAATGAAATAAGCGGTATTTTTTGACGTACTGTTTTCCCAGCTACTACTGAAACAAATAGGGGAGCTAATAATACGCCAGCGACAATTGTAAATTGCCATGTTCCGGAAACGAGCCACCCTGGGCCGAATGCTGCTGCAAATGTCAGTGGTGCATAGAACAATACGAATCCTATAAAGCTCCAAAGCAGCCAGGCTACAGGCTGTGCTTTCATTTCACCTGATAGTTGGGTAAAACCTTTTCGATAGAAGACAATCACAAGTAAAAACGGTAGCATGAAGAAATAGCGCAAAGATGCACTCCACAGCCAGCTACCACCTTGCATTTCCATTGCATGATTTAATATAAATGTAACAGCGAAAAAAAGTGAGGCTAAAATGCCTAATGCAATTTCTTTCAATAAATTCACCTCATTTCATGTAATTTGAAAATTCAGTCATTATTTCCAGGAAAATTACGAAGAAGGGGGTAAACCCTTCTTCGCAATTATTTTCCTTGTTGTTCAAAGAGCTGTACGATTTCGATAATTACTTGTGTAGCTTTCTCCATCGTTTCTCCAGATACATATTCGAATTTACCATGCATATTTTCGCCACCTGCAAAAATATTTGGTGTTGGTAAGCCCATGTAAGATAGCTGTGAACCATCAGTACCGCCACGGATCGGTAGTGTAATTGGTGTAATATCTAACTTTTCCATTGCTGTGCGTGCAATGTCAACGATTTCTTTTACAGGCTCAATTTTTTCGCCCATATTATAGTATTGATCTTCCATAGTAATGCTTAAAGCATGCTCACCATATTGGGCTTTAATTTTTGCCGCAGCATCAAGCATTAATTGTTTTTTCGCCTCGAACTTTTGACGGTCATGGTCACGGACGATATAAGAAAGCTCAGTATGCTCGATTGCGCCGTTAAAGCCCATTAAGTGAATAAAGCCCTCATAGCCATCTGTTTTTTCTGGTACTTCATCAGTAGGCATTTCATTTTGGAAGGCGATCGCCATTGTGATGGCATTGACCATTTTATTTTTCGCAGAACCAGGGTGTACACTCGTTCCTTTTGTCACAACTTTTGCGCCTGCTGCATTAAAGCTTTCATATTGTAGCTCGCCAAGTGGTCCGCCATCCATCGTATAAGCATAGTCAGCTCCAAATGCAGCCACATCAAATTTATGAGGACCGCGGCCAATTTCTTCGTCAGGTGTAAACGCTACACGCAATTTACCATGTTTAATAGAAGGAGTGTTTACTAGGTATTCCATAGCCGTCATAATTTCTGCGATACCAGCTTTATCGTCAGCGCCCAATAATGTAGTACCATCCGTTGTAATTAACGTTTGACCTACATAATTTTTAAGTTCAGGAAAATCTGTTGGCGTCATCGCTAGATTTTCATTTAGCTGAATAGCTCCACCATCATAGTTGTCAATGCGCTGTGGATTAACGTTTGTGCCAGTAAAATCTGTTGTAGTGTCCACATGTGCTAAGAAACCAATAGTAGGCACTTTTTTATCTGTATTTGCTTCGAGTGTCGCAAATAAATATCCATTTTCATCTAATGTAATGTCAGTTAAGCCTATTGCAGCAAGTTCATCTTTTAGTACATGCAATAAATCAAATTGTTTTTGTGTTGAAGGAGTTGTTTCGCTTGTGAAATCAGATTGTGTATCAATTTTTGCATAACGAATTAAACGCTCAATTACTTGTTCTTTCATAAGTATGGCCTCCTAATGTGTATGTTTAACTTCTTTCAGCCTCCGGCGGATGTCACGTAATCGGGCTTTGTGCAAGCATAAAACCAATTACGGATACAATTATGCCTCGGCACAATTGATATTATTGTAACACTTTACTTCGGATTTCGGAATATTGAGAAATACTTAAGGCAATGAGTATTTGGGCACTGTAATATGTCAACATAATAAACTCATGTGAAAATGGTAAAGGCATAACGAATTTATCAACAGCTAAATAGGAATCTGATGAAATAAATAGCAGAGCGCCAATCGTCGCAAATGTAGAACCTGTACGAATCGCAGTCCAACCCATCGTTAATATGACCGAAATATAGGCAATTACCGCAATACCAAGCACGACTTCTCCTGATGAAAACACTGTACCTGCAATCCACACACCCATACTTGCACCGTAAACGAGTAAGAGAATCTTCGCCCAAGTAGGTACTTGTCGTTCATTAGTAGAAGAAAAGGCGAAGATATAAAAAATATGCCCGATTAAGAAGCTTGTTAACCCAATTAGAAACCACTGAAGTGTATAATCGCCGACCATACAAAACACAAGTCCAATGACAATCAGTAGTTGATACTTTTTAATACCTAAATTTTTTTGTGTAGCAGCTAAGATAATAATTAGAAGCATTGGAATGACTTTAAAGATAAGTATCAAGTTTTCTGGGATATGGGACAGGAAAAAAATATAATAAAAACCAAACAAAATAATCAATGCTAATAAAATAATTTTTTTAGACAAAATTCTCATCTCCTTTTCTTTGAAATTCTTTATCTATGATAGAATTTCCTTTATTTCTATTGTAAAGGAAATGCACAAAGGATACCCATTCATCTTATGTATGAAACTTTTTTGGTATGTAGCCGTAAATAAGTGGACAGTAAGGTTAGAAAGGGTGAACAAAATGACTAAGCTATTAATAGCTTCGGCAGTTATTGGACTAATTGCGAGTGTTTTATTAACACCGATTATAACGAAAAAACGAGAGGATGGTGGATCTAAAAAGGTAATTGGATACTTTTTTATCGGTGTATTTGTACTAGGATTTTTAGCTACTGGTATAACAGTATATGTGACAAAAATGGATGTAAACTGGCTTGCTTTTTGGCCCGCTATTATTCTATTAACATTAGGCGGTGCGCTTCTTGCAAGTGGTATTGAAAGAAAAATAAAGGGTGTTTTATTTTTAGCTAGTTTAGGTGTTGCAGTGTATGTATTATCAGCTCCTTTATGGAATGCTAATGAAAAATTTAAATCAGCTGAAATGAAGGAAGAGGTTGAAATTAAACCATTCGATGAAACACAAACACCAGCTAGTGTTCCTCCTAAATTTGCGCGAAATAAGATGAAAAAAGCGTTCGGACAAGTACCGAATACGAGTTATTATGAGCTAGGGCGCTTACAAATTCAAAAAGTGAAAGGTGAGTATGTTTATATAGCACCAGTTGAGTTCTCGGGTTTCTTTAAATGGATGAACGGCGATACGACTCCTGGTTACTTTATAATGAGTGCAACGGATTCAGCGGACAATCCTAAATTTGTTAAGCAGGAAATGAAGTATGTTCCTTCTGCTTATTTAAATTCAAATTTAGAGCGTCATATACGTTTACAACATCCATTCCTTGTTTTTTGTGGAGATGTACAACTTGAAATAGATGATGAGGGTAAACCATACTACATCCGTTCATATGGTGAATTTGTTTCAGCACGTAATGGCTTCGATGTAAAAGGGATCGTGCTTGTAGATGCGCTAACAGGAAAATCAGAAGTTATTAAGCTTGAGGATGTCCCAGAATTTATTGATGGAGCGGTTTCTCCAGAGACAGTAAGCTTACAAAATAGTTATTTCGGTAATTATGTACATGGATTTTGGAACAGTAAGTTTGGTAAGAAAGATGTAAAACTTCCTTCCGATGAGGGAACAGAGGCAAATGTTAGCCCAATTTTTGACGAGAAGGGCGATATGTATTATTTCACAGACTTTACGAGCCCTAAAGAGGGTGTCGACTCAATGCTCGGCTATTCCTTAACAAATGCTCGAACAGGTCAAGCAACTTATTATACTGGAAATCAAGAAGCTTCTTATATGGATTCACAAGGTAACTTGCAAATTATCGAGAAGAAATTTATAGAGAAAAAATGGTCTGGAGAAATGCCGGTATTGTATAACTTTTACGGTGAGGCTAGCTGGTTGACTGCGGTACTCGACTCAAATGGTTTCTTACAAAATTATTTCATCGTATCTGCGGCAAATCCTGAAATTTCCGTATATGCGACAACGCCTAAAGAGGCATTAAAATTATACAAAACAGCCTTAAGTCGCGGTGGGGCTACAGTCGAAGGAAGCTCACATGCGGAAGAGAAAAATGCAAGTGGAAAGGTGCTTCGCGTTTACAAGGAACGTCTCGGGGACTATACAGTTGTATCATTTTTACTAAATAACGGTGAAAACTATTTGGTAAGCTCAGAAACAGAACCGCTTGCAATTTATTTGCAAGAAGGTGATGATGTCATTCTCACTTATGGTGATACAGGAGAGCAGTTCTTACCAGTGCGAAAACTGATTATTAAAGGATTACAATAATGTAGCTTTCGCTAAATAAAAAAAGACGATCTCGTAGTACTATGCTACGAAGATCGTCTCTTTTTATATTGGTTGAGATTTTATATAGTGAAGCATCTTTTCTTGGTGATTAGTAAAAAGCGCTTTTGCATGATCGTTTAACGCAAATATTTCATGAATGTACCCTTGCAGTAAATTATGTTCATATTCAAAATGATAAGAATCTTCGTTTTCTAATATATGCGCGTATAAAAGTGCATGTAACACAACGACCTCTAGATTTTGTGTATTTGTAATAAATTTTAAGTTGAGGATAGTAGTGTGTGAAACGAATTGATTAACATAATCAATAGCATTTTGATAAACAGCTAAGTCAATATGTGGTTCAAGTCGTTTTCTTAATAATGTACACTCATTATTTAAGTCTTGAATTTTTAAAAATAAACCTCTTACACTTCGCTTATGTTGTTGTTCTAAGGTACGAGCAAGATGTTTATTGACATAGGACATATATAAATAACTCCTTTTCACATAACGGTCATCTATTAGTATTAATGTAATTGTTTAAAAAGGAAAGAGTCTTTTTGTTTAATTTATACCTAAATTTAACATATCATGCTGGTCAAAAATACTAGGTGTAGAGTGAGGGCGAATGTAGAAGATGAAAAAAGTGGAGTTACTATCATACGATAGTAACTCCACATAGCTTGTTGATAAAGTTATTTCCAATTGAAACCTTTTTTTGCTAAAAATTCATTGATATGAGGACGGCGTTGTTCAATTAAAAAATCAGCCATTTGCTTTGTCCAGTTATCAATTTTCCGATTGGATGAGCGAGTATTGTAGTATGCTTCCATTGTGTCGTTATAAGCTGGTAAAAGCTCCTCGTATTTGTCAGCATTGTATTCATTTTCATGTAATACTGCTGCAACCGGTAAACGAGGTTTTACTTCATTGCGACGAGTAGGGACCCCAATAGTTAAGCCGAATAATGGGAAAACATGGTCAGGCAGATTGAATAATTCGCTGATTTCTTCTGGCTTATTACGCACTCCACCAATATAACAAATTCCATATCCCATAGATTCTGCAGCAACGACAAAGTTTTGAGCGAATAATGATACATCAGCTACTCCAACAAGTACATTTTCTGCCGAATCAGCTACAATATCTACGCCTTCTAATTTACCTGCTGATTGCAGACGCTTGAAGTCTACACAGAAGACAAAGGCGCCGCCAGAAGTTTCGTATTGACGAGGATTACCAGAGAGCAATCCTAATTTTTCTTTTTTCTCCGCATCTGTTACCCATATCACACTATAAGCTTGTACAAAATGTGATGTAGCAGCCATTTGTGCAGTAGCAATTAATTCTTCAATAATTTCCTTTGAAATTGGATTTCCATCATAAATACGAACCGAAGAGTGGTTTCGTAATAATTCTTTAACCATCAATAAAATCTCCTTTTCCCCTTTATATATATCAAGAGCATATCACGCTTTTTCTTCAAAATCGAATTTTTCCGATATTGAAGTTATTTTCAGATAATTTGCGAATGCATTAAATATCTCGTAAAATTAAATATTTTGTTAGTTATAGATTAAAAATTCTAAATAGTTTAAAATTATGTATGGGCGGTTTATTTGGTTGGATTTCTAATAATTGGATGACTATACCAGGAGATTAAACCGAGTAATTTAGTTAAATAAAATAAAGTGGGATGGAGGAATAAGGAATGGCAGAAAAGTTGGCGAAAAAGCTTCGTAATGAACAGCTACGGAGCAAGGTTGTAACAGCAGAAGAAGCAGCATCATGGATTAAGGATGGTATGGTACTTGGGATGAGCGGTTTTACACGTGCTGGTGATGTTAAAGTGGTGCCCCTTGCACTTGTGGAGAAAGCTAAAAAAGAGAGCTTCAAAGTAGATGTATATACAGGTGCATCACTTGGCCCAGAAGTTGATCAATACTTAGCAGAAGCTGGCGTTATTCGTAAACGTGGACCTTTCCAAGCGGATGCCGGTATTCGTAATAAAATCAACAGTGGCGAAATTACATTCGTTGATGCGCATTTATCACATAATGCGGAGCTAGTACGTCAAGGGATTATTGGTCCTATTGATTTTGCGATTATTGAAGCGGCTGCTGTTACAGAAGACGGCTTATTAATTCCTACAACTTCAGTTGGTAACTCCCCAATTTTTGTGCAAGAAGCAGACCAAATCATCATTGAGTTGAACGTAGCTCAGCTTGATGCATTAGAGGGTGTCCATGATATTTTTGTACCAGGACCACAGGGGAAACGTGATCCAATTCCATTACAAAATGTATCCGATCGACTTGGAACAATTGGTATACCACTAGATTTAGATAAAGTAAAAGGCATAGTGATTTCAGATATTTTAGATGCGCCATCAACGATCGTTCCTGCAGATGAAGAGACAGATATTATGGCCAATCATTTATTAAACTTCCTACGTGAAGAAATTAAAGTAGGTCGTTTAACAACAAGCTTAAGGCCAATTCAATCAGGTGTAGGCTCAGTAGCAAATGCCGTTTTATTAGGCTTTAAAGATTCTGAGTTTGAGAACTTAGAAGTATATTCAGAAGTACTGCAAGATGCAGTATTCGAATTAATTGATGCAGGGAAGGTAAACTTTGCATCTGCTACTTCTATTACCCTTTCCGAGGAAGTAGGAAACCAAGTTTATGGTAATTTCGAAAAATATGCAGATAAACTAGTATTACGTCCGCAAGAAATTTCTAACCAACCAGAAATTATTCGCCGACTCGGATTAATTTCTGTTAATACAGCACTGGAAGTGGATATTTACGGAAATGTAAATTCTACGCATGTTTCTGGCACAAAAATGATGAATGGAATCGGCGGCTCCGGAGACTTTGCGCGTAATGCACGATTAGGTATTTTCGTCACAAAATCTTACGCGAAAGGCGGAAATATTTCTAGTATCGTCCCAATGGTTTCGCATGTAGACCATACAGAACATGATGTAGACGTAATCGTCACAGAGCAGGGAGTAGCAGACTTACGTGGACTTGCTCCAAAAGAACGAGTTGGGCTCATTATCGATCATTGTGCACATCCGGAATACCGTGAGCAATTATGGAAGTATTTTAACGATGCCAATGAAGCAACAGGTGGACACCATACACCACACAATTTAGAAAAAGCGCTCTCATGGCACGTGAATTACGCAAAAAATGGTACGATGAAGAACCCTGCTTTATCGAAATAACAAATTAAAAGCCTTGAAGGACAGTTGACTTGTTCCTTCAAGGCTTCTTGTTGTTTTAATAACGGCTTTTTCTGGCTCATCATCAAAAGTTGTGGATGACATTTATAAAAACATATGTCATGTATATTAGTTGATTGGAGCGAGCAGCGCGAGTGAAGCGGCTCATCGGACGCCCCCCAGGAAGCTTTGCTCTGTGCGAAAGCGAAGCGACAGCAACAAATGTTTTATCTGTGCGAAAGCGTAGCGACAGCAACAAATGTTTTATCTGTGCGAAAGCGAAGCGACAGCAACAACAAATGTTTTCTGTAGCGAAAGCAAAGCGGCAGCTACAAATGTTTTATCTGCGCGAAAGCGAAGCGTCAGCGGCAAATGTTTTATCTGCGCGAAAGCGAAGCGGCAGCGGCAAATGTTTTATCTGTGCGAAAGCGAAGCGACAGCAACAAAGCGCCCAGCCGGAACGGAAATCAACCACGCGTTATGGTGATGATCCCTTATCTTTACAATAATCCGATCCATTTCCAATACGTTGCGGAAAATAGAAGAACTAGGATGTATCCAAAAATCGTTAATGGAATACCAGATTTTAAGAAATCTTTTGTTGTAAAGGCTCCTGTACCATACGCAAGCATATTTTGCGGTGCACTAATAGGTAAGAGGAAGCCAAAGCTAATAACGAATTGTTGTACGATAACGAAACCAACCTGATCGACATTAGTCGTTAATGTTGAGGCTAAAACGATAAATACAGGTATAAGCGCAGATGCTAAGCTTGTTGCACTCGCAAAGCCTAAATGAATAAGAATATTAAATAAAGTAACAATCGCAATTGTTGCAAGAATTGGCATAGAATCTAAACCAAGTGAACCGAATACTTTATCAGATAACCACGACGCACCTTTTGTATTAAGCAAGACCGTGCCTAGCATAATTCCTACAGCGAAGACGATAATTGTCCCCCAAGGAATATGTGGTTCAACTTGCTTCCATGAATAGACTCCGATTTTTGGCATTAATAAAATGGCAATAGCAACGATTGTGACGGTTGTCGTATCGAATGGGTGAAGTTTGCCCTCAGTAGCCCAGAAAAATAGTAAAATTGCCGATGTTATGATTAATCGAATTTCGGGAGCTTTTAATGGACCAAGTTCCGCAAGCTGTTTTTTTATTACGTCTCTACCACCTTCAATATTACTTGTTTCAGGCTTAATTAGTGTAATCATAATGAAAAATAGAGCGACTGACATGATGATTGAGAAGGGAGCAGCATAAAGTAACCAAGCACCCCAAGAAATATCCACACCAAACTGTTCTTTGATGAAGTTTAAAGCGACCATATTTTGAGCTGCTGCCGTCTTTATACCGATATTCCAAATAGAGACAGCTTGCACAGAGGTAATGACAAGAAGAGCAGCAAGTCGACTATCACGTGGTAAACCAAATGCTGCTACCATTCCAAGTAGTATTGGCACAACTGCGCCTGCACGTGCAGTAGCAGAGGGGACAAAGAATGCGAGTGCAATAGATACTAAAATAGCACCGAATACAATGGCTTTGGTTTTTGTTCCTACGAGTGAAAGGATCCATAGCGCAAGTCGTTTATGTAAATTGGTAATCTGCATGGCTGCCGCTAGGAAAAGTGCTGCGGCTACTAGTGCTACTGCTGAATTACTAAATCCACTTAATGCTAATTTTAATGCATCCGAAGTTCCTAGCACTCTCGTTGGATCTTCCATTGATGGAGCTAACCCTAGTAAGATTGTAACGAGAGCAATAATCATAGCAGAGCTAACGGGATAGGATACTGCTTCTGTAACCCAAAGGATAACCGCAAAAGCTAAAATAGCTAAAGCACGTTGGCCGGCTACAGGTAAATCGCCGTTGTTAGGTAAAAAAGTAATGATGATTAATGAAGCGAAGGCTAATCCAATCCAGAGTGGTTTCAAATTACGTTTCGGTTTTGCTTGTACAGAAGTAGACATACATTTTCATCCTTTCTTAAACATGACTGTAATTTTCCCATCGGCTAGTAAAATGCTTTATTAAGAAAGTTAATTTGTCTATTTATTGTAAAAAAACTAGTATGTGAAATACCCTCTATTTATAGCGATAATGGGCAGTTGCGAGAAAATATATGGCCATAGAAAAGACAAAAATATCCAAAAGATATTATTTTTTCTTTTTGAATGCTGAAGTCACTTTAGGCTCAGTTCCCATCATCAACCGCTTAATATTTTCGATATGCAAAATGATTGCTATACCAAAAAGTGATAGGGCTATAATCGTTGGGACTGTTCCAGGAATCCATAAATATGTGGCTGTACAGAAAACGAGATAAAATTCAAGTACACCGATAATTAAATAATTTGTCACGAAAGATAAAATAACAAATAAAATGAGTGCGAATAAGCCAATTTTCCAATCAATCGCAAGTAATATTCCTATGATTGAAGCAGTTCCTTTACCGCCATTGAAGCCCATATAAAATGGGAAATTATGACCTAGAATGACACCGGCAGCTACAATATAGATGAAGAGCCAAACTTGTACTTCTGTTAATTGTGTGATATCTGCTAAATAAACATGTACACCGATTATAGCTGCAACGCCTTTGCCGATATCGATCAGTGCAACTAATATGCCGTATTTCCAGCCAAGGGAAAGTGTTGCATTAGAGGCACCTGCATTGCCATGACCAGTCTTTTTTAAATCTACTCCGGATAAAAACTGAGCAACTTTAGAGCCGTGAATACAGCCAATCAAATAACCAACAAGAAGAAAAATGATAATGGCTTTTATCATAAAAATCCTCCTTTCAAAATAAAATAGGCTCATCATTAAAAGTTAGGAATGATGTTTGTTATAACATATGCCATGAAGCTGATTGGAGTGGAGACTGGGCGACTCCTTGGGGGATTAGCGATAGAGGAACGAAGGCTAAAACCATCACGTCCTGTGATAACGCCTTCGTGACCAACATCGTGTTGTTGCTGCTGCTGCTTCGCTTTCGCGCAAAAAACATTTGCTGCTGCCGCTTCGCTTTCGCGCAAAAAACATTTGCTGCTGCCACTTCGCTTTCGCGCAAAAAACATCTGTTGGCCCGAGCGAGCACCGCGAGTGAAGCGGCTTATCGGACGCCCCCAAGAAAGCGCCCAGTCGGAACGGAAATCAACCCCACATTTTGGTGATAAAACAATTAAATACCTAAAATAGTGTATGCGTTCGTATTACGTAAAAAAGCAGACAGAAGTTTCGGAAAAAATAAAATTTTAGTGTTGACAGAGAAAAAGTCTATGTTTATACTGTGTAACAACGATGGAAATTGAATCTCATATACTCTTATCAAGAGCGGCGGAGGGATAGGCCCTATGATGCCCGGCAACCAGTAAGTGATGAACTTGCTAAGGTGCTAATTCCTACAGATTCTTATTGGATCTGGCAGATAAGGGGAGGAAAACTTGCAACCGCAACCCTCTTCTTAGCTGAAGAGGGTTTTTGTTTTCTACTGAAAAATCCTCCTCATCTCCGGTACCATCGTAAAAAAATAACCATTTGGAGGTATACAATGACAAAATTTAAACCAGAAACATTACTGTTACACGGTGGCCAAGAGCCAGACCCGGTAACAGGGTCACGAACAGTACCGGTATATCGCTCAACGGCGTTCGTTTTTAAAGACACTGCTCATGCGCAACGTCTTTTTGCCTTAGAGGAAGCCGGCAATATTTACACACGAATTACAAACCCAACTGTAGATGTTTTTGAAAAACGCGTCGCTTTATTAGAAGGCGGTACAGCAGCAGTAGCACTTTCATCTGGTGCAGCAGCTATCGCATTTTCCATTTTAAATCTTGCAGGGGCAGGTGATGAAATTGTTGCAGGTAGCTCTTTATACGGAGGCACTTATAATTTATTCGCCAACACACTACCAAACTACGGTATTAAAACGATTTTTGTAGACGAAACAAATCCAGAAAATATCCGAGCTGCTATTACTGATAAAACAAAGGCAGTGTTCGCTGAAGTTTACGGTAACCCAAGTTTAAAGGTACTAGATATTGAAGCAGTAGCAAATATAGCACATGAAAACGGCTTGCCATTAATTATTGATAGCACATTTGCTTCACCATATGGCTCTACACCAATTGACTACGGTGCAGATATCGTTGTTCATTCCGCAACAAAATGGATTGGTGGTCATGGAACAACTTTAGGTGGTGTTGTAGTAGATGCAGGGAAGTTCGATTGGACTCGTGGACGTTTCCCGGGCTTTACTGAGCCAGATGCTTCTTATCACGGTTTGCGTTATGGTATTGACACAGCAGATGCAGCATTTGCCACAAAACTGCGTGTGCAATTACTACGTGACTTTGGTCCAACATTAAGTGCAGATGCAGCATTTAATTTATTACAAGGTTTAGAAACGCTTCATTTACGTATCCCTAAACACAATGAAAATGCATTAGCGGTAGCTGAATATTTACGAAACCACCCATCTGTGGAATATGTAAATTACAACGGCTTAGAAGATTTCCCTACCCATAATTTAGCTAAAAAATATTTGAAAAATGGCTTCGGTTCAGTGCTTACATTTGGTATTAAAGGTGGACGTGAAGCAGGGCGTAAATTAATTGATAGTGTGAAATTATTCTCGCACGTAGCAAATGTAGGGGATGCCAAATCATTAATTATTCATCCAGCATCTACTACACATCAGCAACTGTCAGCTGAGGAGCTAATCCAAACTGGCGTAACCGAGTCGCTCATTCGCTTATCCATCGGTTTAGAGGCAGTAGAGGACATTATTGCAGATTTAGAACAAGCAATTGAACAAGTAACAGCTTCACAACAAGAAGTAGAAGCTTAATAAATAAAATACATTGGCTAATGTTGTAGCGTTTACGTATTTTCTCATTCGATAGGCCTCATTCGGTAATGCGTCAAACGTTGCTACATCATCCGCTCACCTCATTTGGTGAGAGTAATGAAATAGTTTAAAATTAATACCAAGTAATTTTATAAGTATTATTGACTTAATTAATTCCTTGTTTTATACTAGGAAATAAGAAAAGTGTTCGAAAGGCTACCGACCTAGAACCAATTTAATTAAGTTTTCATAAGTGCTCCCCCACTTTTGAAATATATGAAGAAGAGTAGTTACTCAGCCAGTAGCTACTCTTATCTACAAAACTGATGATAAAGGAGTGTTTTAAATGGGAAATGTGTATAGTGCGCAAAACATTGCATCTTATCTTATTTATGGTTCTATAATATTTGTTGGGGTATTCACACAATTCCACGCATAAAAAAAGCACAGATTCACCGATTTATATATACTTGAATTGTCGAGAAACAAGTAATAGAAAGGTGAACTGTGCAAATGAATTTTAACATGAATATCCCAGGAT